>JAGOBP010000632.1 GCA_017999195.1 Thermoflexales bacterium | reverse complement strand
CCTGCCGACCGCCGGTGAAGAAAAATCGACGCTGTACCGGCCGCTGCCGCCGGATGTGCTGCTTGATCGCTACGATCAAGAGCAACGGCATTTGATCAGCGACCTGCGTGACGGCTTGCGCGCCTTGCACACCGCCGCCGATGAAGATCACGTCTGGTCGGTCACGGGCCGCACTTCGGTTCTGTCGTATGCCGGGCAGATGATCCGCCGCGCCAAACAAGACGTGTGGCTGGTGGTCAACGATGCCGCGCTGGAAGTGCTCCGCCCGCAGATTATCGCGGCCAGCAAGCGCGGCCTGCAACTGGGCACACTGCTCACCGGTCAGGGCGAACTGGCGGTAGGGCAAGCCGCGCGTCACCCGCAGCGCGAAAGCGAGGCGCAGGAATTGACCGACACCATCGTCGTGGTGGCCGACGGCGCGGAAGCGTTGATCGCCAGCACGCTGGGCGACATGACCGCCACCGTCACGCGCAATCGCCAACTCGTCTTGATCGCGCGGCAGTTTGTGTGGATGGAGTTGTTCGCGCAGCGCGTGTACACGCAACTCGGGCCGAAGTTGCTGGCTAAGCTCAGCCCGGAAGATCAAAGCATTTTCGAGAGTTATTCGCAGTAACTTTCGTTGCGCACCGTCATTGCGAGTCGCTTTGCGGCGACGCCGACATTCAGTTATCGAGGTCAACATGTCAAACAAAGTACGCCAAATGCTGTTGATGGACGATCATGTGTGCCCGTGGTGGTTATGCTACGCCTTCGACAATCCACTGCGCCGATTGATCCACAACCCTGAAAAGATGCTGCGCGCGTGGATCAAGCCGGGGCAAACGGTGATCGACGTGGGTTGCGGCATGGGCTATTTCTCGCTGCCGATGGCGCGCCTGGTCGGCGATACGGGCCGCGTCATCGCCGTTGATTTGCAGGCGCAGATGCTTGATCGGCTGCAACGACGGGCCGAACGAGCGGGCCTGCAATCGCGCATTCAGCCGTATCGTTGCCAACCCGACACGCTGGCCCTGAGCGAACCCGCCGATTTCATCCTGACGTTTTGGATGGTGCATGAAGTGCCCCATCAGGCCGCGTTTTTGCAGGAAATTCGCACTCTGCTCAAACCGACCGCGCAGTATCTATTGGTCGAACCCAAGCTGCATGTGGCCGCCACCGATTTTCAACAAACCGTGCAGACAGCGCAGGCGGCTGGCCTGCGCGCAATTGCTCAACCTAAAGTCGGGTTAAGCCGGGCCGTGCTATTTGGACCGGTCATGTAAAGACGCAGGGCCATGTTGAACTTCATCTTCAAGAATCTGTTGCGGCGCAAGATGCGCACCCTGTTGACCGTCTCCGGCATCGCCGTAGGCGTGGCGATGATCGTCGCCTTGGGCGCGATGGGCGAGGGCCTGCGCACCGGCTATTCGCAGATGTTCGGCGGCAGCGGCGCGGACCTCACGCTGATGCAGGAAGGCGCGTTCGACATCACGATGAGCGGGGTGGATGCGCAAGTCATCGAGGATGTCGCCGCCCTGCCCAATGTGCGCGACGCGACGGGCTTGATCGTGGGCAACGTCGCCGCGCCGAATACGCCTTATTTTTTCGTGTTTGGTTATGATCCGGCCAGCTTCGCGTTTGAACGCTTCCGATTGATCGACGGCGTCCCGCTGGGCGCCACGCGCCGATCGGCCGGCGGAGCCGGCGGCGGCCGCGAGATCATGCTGGGCAAGCAAGCGGCTGACGCGCTGAAACTCGGCGTGGGCGATGTGCTGCGCCTGACGGGCGGCTCGTTCAAAATCACGGGGATTTATAACAGCGGCAACGGCTTTGAAGATGCTGCCGCGATTCTCGCCTTAAACGACGCCCAACAATTGCTACAGAAATACCGGCAAGTGGGCGCAGTGCAGATCAAAGTGGCAGACCCGCGCGAGATCGACCAACTGCGCGCCCGATTGGAAAAACAGTTTCCGCGGCTCAGCGTGTCGCAATCGGGCGATGTGGCCGATCAGGCGCAAATGGTGCAATACATTCAAGTCTTTGCCGTAGCGATTGCGGCGCTGGCCGTGCTGATCGGCGGCGTGGGCATGACCAACACGGTGATGATGAGCACCTTCGAACGCACGCGCGAGATCGGCACCCTGCGCGCGGTGGGCTGGCAGCGCCGTCGCGTGATGGGCATGATCTTTGGCGAAAGCGTCGTATTGGGCGTGCTGGGCGGCGCGATCGGGTG
Source organism: Thermoflexales bacterium (assembly GCA_017999195.1). Classification (GTDB taxonomy): domain Bacteria; phylum Chloroflexota; class Anaerolineae; order Fen-1058; family Fen-1058; genus JAGOBP01. The sequence goes on along the minus strand of JAGOBP010000632.1, from coordinate 528 downwards.
CGCGTTGGGCGTCGGCTTGATGTGGCTGGTCAGCGCCAATACCACCATCGGCTTCATTCAAGGCCAGGTCACGCCGGATTTGATCGCGCAAGGGCTGAGCACCGCGATCGTGCTGGGGGCGATCGGCGGATTGTATCCCGCGTGGCGCGCGGCGCAGCTGCTCCCGATCGAGGCGTTGCAATATCATGGCGGCGGCCAGGAATCGGTCAAGGCGCAGGGGCGCGTGAAGTCGGAAACGCTGCGGGCTTTGTCGCGGCGGCGCGGTCGCAGCGGGCTGACCATTCTGGGCATCAGCCTGGCGCTGGGTTCGATTGTAATGATGGGCGGCATCACCGAAGGCTTTATCGTCGAGTTCAACAATTTGATGGTGAACACTGAAGTTGATTTAGTGGCGCGGCAGAAAGAAGCCACCGATACGGCCTACAGCGCCATCAGCGAGAAAATTGCCGGCAAATTGCGGCTACGCCGGGCGTGCAAAGCGTGTCGGGCATTGTGTTTAGCGCGGTGACGATGGAGAACATGCCGTTC
>JAGOBP010000631.1 GCA_017999195.1 Thermoflexales bacterium | reverse complement strand
GATCAAGCGCCAGCCAAAGAACTGGCTAAGCACCTGCCCGATCACCATACCGATGCCCGCCGCGACGATCGACACGAGCAACCGCACGAAGCCGCCGCCGCGCCACAGGTGGTAGATGAGGCCGGTGGCCACGGCTAGAATTGCAATGAACAGAATGATTGGTGACATCGGCGTAATCCGTAAAGCGTACTGCGTAATTCAGGCAGCACGCTCAGTCGATAAACCCTTGTCCAATAACCACTTCACCGTCGAACAAGACCAAGCCTTGTCCGGGTGTGATGTCGCGTTGGGCTTCGTCAAATTCGACGCGCGCAGCGCGCGCTTCAGTCCGATCGGGATACACGGTGACCGCCGCTTCACGCGCTTTGTACCGAATCTTCGCGGTGGATCTGAACGGCTCGATCGGCACGTGGCCGCTCACATAGTGCATGTCGCGCACAACGCACTCGCTGCGGCCCAGTTCATGCTTCGCGCCGACGATCACGCTGTTATCGGCCGCGTCCAACGCGATGACGTACAGCGGCTCCGGCGCGGCGATGCCCAAGCCCTTGCGCTGACCGATGGTGTAGAACGGCAAACCCTGATGTTGGCCAATGACATGCCCAGCAGTCGTGCGGATGTCGCCCGGCTCGATCGATCCGGCGGGCGCGTGACGCGTGATGAAGTCCCGATAGTCGCCGTTGGCGAGAAAGCACAAGTCCTGGCTTTCCACTTTTTCCGCGACCGATAGTTTGAACTTGGCTGCCAGTTCACGCACTTGCGGCTTGGTCATCTCACCCAACGGCCACAGCGCGTGCGACAATTCGTGCTGGCCCAACACACTCAAGACATAGGACTGATCTTTGTTGGGGTCGAGGCCGCGCAGCAGTTGATACGTGCCATCGACTTGGCGCACGCGCGCATAATGACCGGTGGCTAAATACTGCGCCCCAAGGCCGAGTGCTTTGTTTAACAGCAATTCATACCGAATGTGACGATTGCACATCAAGCAGGGATTGGGCGTGCGGCCCGCCACATACTCGCTGACAAAGTAATCGACGACGGTGGACTTGAACGTGTCCGCAATATTGATCAAATAGAAAGGAATGCCCAGTTGATTCGCAATCGAACGCGCGGCATCCACATCGGCGGGCGTGCAGCACCGATTGGCGCGACCGCTGTCGCCGTCGCTCCACAACTTCAGCATCAAGCCCACGACATCGTAGCCCTGATCCTTCAGCAGCGCTGCCGCGACAGAACTATCGACGCCGCCGCTCATGGCGACGACAACGCGGGTGGCTGATGGTTGTGGGCTAGTTGTCAATTCGGTCATGTTTGTAACTGCTTAGCTGTCATTGCGAGCGTAGCGAAGCAATCCCTGTTCCAATGGGCCTGAGATTGCTTCGCCGCAGAGCGGCTCGCAATGACGATAACCATTTTTCACGCACCACGCAACACGTACCACGCTTCACTTCTCACGCATGCGCCCGAAGTTGCTCTACCACGCCCGGCAGTACATCCAGCGTTGTCGCAATATCTTCCGGCGTCGTTAGATGGCCCAGCGTCATGCGCAGCGATCCCAGCGCCCACTCGCGTGGCAGGCCCATCGAGGTGAGCACATGCGAGGGTTCGGCTTCGCCCGTGGTGCAGGCCGAGCCGGTGCTGACGCAAATCCCCGCCAAATCCAGCGCCGTCAGCAGCATCTCGCCCTCCACGCCACGCACGGCAAATGAGGCGCTGTTGGGCAAGCGTCGCGTGGGATGCCCCGTCAGTTGCACCTCGGGAATGCGCTCGATGACGCCCGCGACCAACTCGTCGCGCAGCGCCGACACGCGAGCGTTTTCGCTTTCGCGTCGTTCTCGGGCTAATTTCAAAGCCGTGGCTAAGCCCACAATTTCCGCCACATTGACCGTGCCCGGCCGCCGACCACGTTCATGCCCGCCGCCCGTCAGCGCCGAGATCAACGGCGTGCCCGGTCGGACGTACAACACTCCCACGCCTTTTGGTCCGTAAAATTTATGCGCCGATAACGCCAAGAGATCGACGTTCAGCTGATCGACATCCAACGTCAGTTGGCCGCCCGCTTGAACCGCATCCGTGTGAAAGGCTATGCCCTTCGCGCGCGCCAACGCGCCGATGTCCGCGATGGGCTGGACCGTGCCGACTTCATTGTTGGCGTACATCACGCTGATGAGCGCGGTGTCCGATCGGATGGCGCGCCCAATCGCATCCACATCGACCATGCCGTATTCATCGACATCGACGAGGGTTACATCAAAGCCATACAGATCGTGCAATTGATCGAAGGTCGCGCCAACGGCGTGATGCTCGATCGGCAGCGTGATTAAATGATTGCCGCGTTTGGCCTGTCGCGAGGCAAAGGCCGCGCCGCGAATTGCCAGATTGTCGCTTTCCGTGCCGCAGCCCGTAAACGTGATCTCGCCCGGCTGGCAGTGCAGCACGTCGGCCACCGTCTGCCGCGCGGCGTCGAGCGCCTGTTGGGCGGCACGGCCAATCGAGTGGCTGGAGGACGTATTGCCAAAGACTTCGGTCCAATACGGCTGCATCGCTTCGAGCACGCGTACGTCCACCGGCGTGGTCGCGGCGTGATCCAGATAAATGGCGGGTTTTTTCGGCATGAAACTCCTTGTCCAAACGATTGTAGCATGCGGGTATAGGCGCGTCAACGAAATACCTGTTTTGCGGCTTAGGTGTACAATTCGGCGCGATACTGGCTGATGAGGAGCCGTGCATGTTTACCC
>JAGOBP010000630.1 GCA_017999195.1 Thermoflexales bacterium | reverse complement strand
GGGGGACGCGTACGCGGGGAGGGGGTAACGTTACGCCTTCAATCGATACCCCACGCCCCACACCGTCTCGATGTCATCGCCCAGCGCGCCCAATTTCTTGCGCAAGCGCAGCATCGCATTGTCCACAGATCGATCACCGCCGACGTAGGTCTCGCCCCACACCGTGTCCAGCAAATAGGCGCGGCTGAAGGCGCGGCCCGGATTGCGCAGCAGCAGATGCAACAAATCAAATTCGGTGCGACTGAGATCGAGTGTTTCGCCGTCGAGCACGGCCAGATGTGCCTGCGGATCAAGCCGCAAGCCGCCACGCTCAATGGCGGTTTCGTCGCTCGCTCGATCGGCGCTCAACATTTGCTGGATCTGTTCCACGCGGCGCAGCATCGCCCGCACCCGCGCGATCAACTCGCGCATGCTGAAGGGTTTCGTCAGATAATCATCCGCGCCCACTTCCAGGCCCACCACGCGATCGGTCTCTTCGCCCCGCGCGGTCAGCATCAACACTGGCACCGCCGAAGTCCGCCGCAAGCGTCGCAGCACTTCCAGGCCGTCGAGTTTGGGCAGCATCCAATCGAGGAGGATCAAATCAGGTGCGTGCACAGCATGTAGTTGCAGCGCCGTCAGGCCATCGCTTGCGCGGACGACATCGTAGCCCGCCGCTTCCAGTTCGCGCGCGATGACTTGCGCCAGATCGGGTGTGTCTTCAACGAGGAGAATCTTGGTCATACTGATGCGGAGGCGCAATCACTTCTTGCGATTCTGCTTGCGAGTTTTCTTGGCCTGTTTGCGCTTGGATTTTTCCTTCTTCACGTTACGCCGATCCAACGTTCGCAAGTGCTTTGTCTCATCAACTATCGGCGCAGTTAGTTCTTTTGACCCAAAATCGAATTTCTCCAACAAATAATTCGGGCGTGGCGTCTCCCGTTCGGTCTTCAAACCAAACTTAATTTGCACATCTTCCCAATCGCCCATGACAAACTCTTCAACCGCCCCAGCCACAAAGGCGTGCTCGATGACGGGCAAGGCCTCGACCGCCTTTAACTCGACCAGCGCCGAAATCAAAAAGGCGTTGAAGTTCTCCTCTTGATCATCAAACTGCTCCAGCTGCCGAATGAGGATCGCCACCACCTCATCCCGCACAGCAGGCTGCTTTTCAGCGATATGCTGCAAGCCGTTGGCGGCAGCTGTCCGGCTGTAGACGCCATGCTGATCGTCCGCTAGAAAAGCCGCCAATTCAGGAATGGCCGACGGCCCAATCTCTGCAAAGACGTACGGCAATTCTTCAGGTGTCCAATCGTCTTCGTCGTCTTCATCGATCTGCGACAAGTGGTCAACAAGGGGCGTGATGGCGGCTTCGGCTCGCAGCTGAGCCAGCACTCGCCAGGCATGAACCGGCGCCCAGACTTCCAGACTATCCGAGTCGGCAAAGTGCAAGTCCTCATCAGTCGCCATTTGTATCAGTTCAGGCACATGCTCAGCTGTAAAGCCCAATGGCAGGTAATCCGGCCACTCGCGCTGTTCCAGGCAACTGCCATAAGTCAACAAGCTATCGACCGGCGGGGAATATCGATAGGGCAGACTGTTTGTCATACTAAACCTCTTACTTCGGCCACGCCGATTGATACGCCGCCAAAATCCGCTCGACGGTTTGATTGTACGCCGCATCGATCACGCGCCGCGCCGGATCAGCGTCGAACCACGCGACGATCTCATGCACGCCGCGCGAAAACGGAATCGCCGCGACGTAGTCCGGCACCAGCCGCTTGATCTTGGTGTTGTCGAACAGCACGCTGTGCGCCTTGTCACCGAGCAAACCATCACCCCAGCCGCGATCGAACGCCGCAATGAAGTCCGACGGGATGTGAACCAACTTCGGCTCGACGCCCAGCGCATGCCCCATGAGCAGATAGATCTGATTCCACGTCAGCACTTCATCGGACGTGATGTGATAGCTATCCCCGATCGCGTGATGGTTGCCCAAGACCCCGAGAAAACCTTTGGCAAAATCGGTGTGATGCGTCAGCGTCCACAGCGACGTGCCATCGCCGTGCACGATGACGGGCTGGCCCTGCCGCATCCGATCGAGCGTGGTGTAGCCGCCGTGGATGGGCGACAGCGTCGCATCGTAGGTGTGCGAGGGGCGCACGATCGTCATCGGGAATTGTTCGTCGCGATAGGCGCGCATCAAGCGCTCTTCACACGCAATCTTATTGCGCGAATACTCCCACACCGGATTCGCCAGCGGCGTCGATTCCGTGATGGGCAAGTTGCCGACCGGCTTCTGATACGCCGACGCCGAACTGATAAACACATATTGATCGGTTCGTCCACGGAATAGATTAAGGTCGGTTTCAATCTGATCGGGCGTAAACGCAATCCAATCCACCACCACATCGAACTTGTGATCTTTCAACGCCGCCCGCGCCGAGGCCGCGTCACGGATATCGCCGTTCAACACGTGTGCGCCTGCCGGGAATGGTCGCTTGGCCGTCTGCCCGCGATTGAGTAGATACAACTCATGGCCGCGCGCAATTGCCAGGTGCGAACACGCCGAACTGATGATGCCGGTACCGCCGATAAAGAGAATTTTCATAACACCCTTCCAATTTGTCTCGCGCCAAGCCGCCAAGAGGCAAAGGCTTGTCTCTTCTTTGCTACTTGGTGTGAGGCTATCTTTGCGGGCCGATTATAACACCACCGCCAACGGCTAGAACACCAGATTAGAAAACACCCCGCGGCTCATTTCCGC
>JAGOBP010000629.1 GCA_017999195.1 Thermoflexales bacterium | reverse complement strand
GCGGCTCCTTAGGCCCCGGCGCAGCCGGCCTTTACACGGTACAGGAATTGTAGACTTGGCGCTATCACAAGTCAAGCGGCGAATTCGCTATCCGTCAAAGGACTTAGGCCAAGTTGCACCGCCCGACCGATGCCGCCGCCGCGCATTGCGCCTATACTCAAACAGGTTGAAATCGAATTTCAAGGAGCAGGCCATGCGTAAGTTGTTGGCGTTAGTTTTGGCAGTCGCGGTGGTTGTGCCGTTGATGCTATCCGCCCTGTCGCTGGTGTCGGTCAGCCAGTGGGCGTTGGATCGCAAATTCTACGAGCAGTTGTTGGGCGATGTGCGGTTGTATGAAGTGATGTTGAGTGAGGACATGCCGAACTACATCAACAACCGCCGACCGGTAGCCGAAGCCGACATGGTCCCGGCCAGCGCCCTGAGCGCCGCGCTGCGTACTGTGGTCAGCGCGGAAGACCTGCGCGCGCAGAGCCTGCGCATGGTCAACGAGGTCTTCGATGCGGTGGAAGGCCGCACGGACGGTTTTGAGTTGTACCTGGATACGACCCAGATCAAGCAGACGCTGCAAACCGAAAGCGGCGCGCGGAAGTTTGCCAAGACCCTGGCATCGAGCCTGCCCGCCTGCATGGCGAATCAGACGGCGGTGGCCAGTGGCAGCGTGTTGATGCGCTGTCTGCCGTCCAACCAATCGGCCGATGAAGCCGCGATGTCGATCGCGGCCGCCCTGCCCGCTTTCCTGGACGGTGTGCCGGATCGCATCAGCCTGCAAAACGAGCGCTATGATTGGGCACGCTGGACGCGCGGCACACCGATGGCGTTTGCCATGGCGAACAGTCTGAGCGTCGCGATTGTGATCATGTTTGTCATCGCGGGTGTGGCGTGGCTGCTGACGGCGCTGGTGGCGGATAGCAGTTCGCGCGAGCGGCTGTTGTGGCTGGGCTGGATGTTGATTGTTCCGGCGGCGTTGATTCTGCTGATCGGCGTGTCAATGAACGTGCCGCTGACCACGGGCTGGGTGCGCTTTGGCATCAATGAAGCACGCTTCGGCGATATGGCGGCCAGCGCGGCCTTCCGCGAGGCGCTGGTGGGCAGCATCGGGCAGGCCCTGCGCACCATCGCCAACGGCTTCCTGGCGGCAGGCGCGGCCGCAGGCGCGATTGGCCTGGGGCTGGTGGTGTGGGGCTTTTATTCACCCAATGATCGCAAGCCGCTGGTGACGCAGAGTGTGGCGAAATAGCGACACTAGCCGTCATTGCGATGAGCATCCAGAGCGGAGCGCAGCGCAGCCGAAGGATGCGACGAAGCAATCTCAGACTCGATCAACAACTGATTGCTTCGCCGCGATACTGCTGCGGCTCGCAATGACGCGCAGTTGGTGACAATTCGTGTGAATTCGTGGATCAAAACTTTCAGTCAAAACGACTTTTCAGGAGAACTCTCATGGCAACTAATTTGACTCAAATCAATGCGGCCTTTCCCGAAGCAGCGGATAAGCATTTGCGACTGAGCCTGGGCGCGTGCAAACTCAAGGCCGTGGCCGGTGACGGTGAGGCGTTTGTCAGCGGCACGTATGATCCCGGCGATACGGGTGTGCCGGTGCAGGTCGATCAGGACGGCGGCACGGTGCGCGTGCGGCAAGATTACAAATCGTTCTTTCCGTTTGGCTGGTTCAGCACGCCGCCCAAGTTCGATTTAGTGCTGGGCAAGGCGCAGCCCTATTCGTTGACGATCGAGATGGGCGCGAGCGAAAACGCCTTTGAATTGGGCGGTTTGCCCCTCACGCGGCTGGATGTGAAGCAAGGCGCGGGCAAGAGTGACATCAACTTCGCTGCGCCGAATCCGCAGCCGCTGAGCGTCATCAACGTCGAATCGGGCGCGATGGCGCTGGAGATGACGAACCTGGCCAATGCGAATTTTGCCCAGATGAAGGTGGACGGCGGCGCGGCAGGCTACAAGTTCGATTTCGGTGGCACGCTGCAACGCGATGCGCACGTGAAGATCACCACCGGCATGTCGGGCGTGGAGTTGATCATCCCGACGACGACGGCGGCCAAGATCAGCGCAGAGACGGTGATGGGCGGCCTGAATCTGGGCGACGGCTTCACCAAGAAGGATGGCGCGTTCTGGACCGAGGCGGCCATCAAAGGCCAAACGCCGCTGTTGACCATCGAGGTAAGTGTCTCGCTGGGCGGGCTGACGGTGAAGGGCAAGTAGTTTGATAGTCACGTAGTTGAGTAGTCGAGTGGTCAATTGGTAACTGGTCGATTGGTCGATCAGTAGAGTCGCTGACCGGCAGGCCAATTAACCAATTGACCGATTGACCGATTACCATTCACCCATCTCAAGTTCCAGAGGCTAACATGACAACAACGCAAGCAGTTATCAACGATTTTCTGGCGCAAAAGCGCGTGGCGATTGTAGGTGTGTCACGCGACCCGAAGCATTTTACCCGCGCCGTGTATGCCGAGTTCGTGAAGCGCGGCTATGAGGTCGTGCCGATCAATCCGGCCATCAAAGAGATCGATGGGACGCCGTGTTTCGATCGGGTGCAGGCCGCGCCGCCGGTGGATGCGGTGCTGATTATGACTCCGGCTTCGCAAACGGATCAGATCGTGCAGGAATGCGCGGAGGTCGGCATCAACCGCGTGTGGCTGCACAAGGGCGAGGGCATCGGCGCAGTGACGGATAGCGCGGTGCAGTTCTGCCGCCAGCACAACATCAGCGTCGTCGACGGGCAGTGTCCGTTT
>JAGOBP010000628.1 GCA_017999195.1 Thermoflexales bacterium | reverse complement strand
AATAGAATTCGCAGCAACAGTTACACGAAGTCGGCCTTCGCCGACTGAGCCGACGCAGGTCGGCTTTGTGTTGGTGTAGGCGCGAATTTATTCGCCAGCCAGTCAGGCGTCATTGCGAGGGCGCGCTGCGCCCGAAGCAATCTTTGTCTTGTTGTGTCTGAGATTGCTTCGCCGCTGCGCGGCTCGCAATGACGGTTGTTTATCGTCTCCGCTGCTTCCGCAATGCCGCAAAGCGGACGATGGCACGCACCAAATCTTCATCCGTTGAGAGCGACAACAAATCAACGCCTGCGTGTTTGGCGGCTTCGATCAGGGCGGCTTCACGCCGTCGGGCCGCATCGGCAAATCGGGCGCGGAACCTGCGGTCGTGCGTATCGACGTACAACTGCTCTCCCGTCTCCGCATCTTCCATCATGATCGGCCCGATGTCGGGGAGATCGATTTCGCGCGGATCGGTCAGGCGCACGGCCAGCACTTCGTGCCGCTGATTGAGCAGGCTGAGCGGCTTCTCCCAGCCGGGCGCGCTGATGAAGTCCGAGATGATGAAGATCAACGAGCGCTGCTTGATGGCGTTCAAGCCGCCGTTCAGCAACGGTGAAAGATCGGTGAAAGGCGCGTGCGTCAATCGCGGCTGCCGCAGCAAATCATTGATGATGCGCAACACTTGAATGCGCCCGCCGCGGGCGGGAATCGTGCGTTCGATGCGATTGGTCTGCCCGGCGTAAAACATCGCGCCCACGCGATTGCCGTGCCGCGTCAGGATGCGGGCCAGCGTCGTGACAAAATCGATCAGCACCGTGCGCTTGACACTGTGCACCGTGCCGAAGTCGATCGACGGGCTGAGGTCCAGCAAAAACCACGCGGTGACTTCGCGGTCTTCAACGTACTGCCGCACGTAGGGTGAGTCCATGCGCGCGGTGACGTTCCAATCGATGTAGCGAATATCGTCCTGGGGTTGATATTCGCGCAGATCGGCAAAGTCCACGCCGTAGCCATAAAACAGGCTGCGATAATCGCCTTGCAGCAGGCCATCCAAGCGGCGGACAACTTGCCAATCGAGCCGCTGCAAGATCCGATCGGGCGCAGCTGAACCTATCGGCTGCGTGTCAGGCCGCAACGCGGATGTTGGTTCGTTGATCACGTAAGGGCACCACCGGGATCGGAATGCGATCGAGAATTTTCTTCAGCACGTCATCGGCGCTGACGTTATCGGACAGCGCTTCATACGACAGCACCAAGCGATGGCGGATCACATCGAAGGCCATGTCCAACACGTCTTGCGGCAGGGCATAATCGCGGCCGCGCACGAAGGCCAGAGCGCGCGCGGTGAGAATGAGATTGATCGAGGCGCGCGGACTGGCCCCAAAGGTGATGTAGTGTTGCAGTTCTTTCAGGCCAAATTCGTGCGGCTTGCGCGTGGCCGTGACCATGCGCACCGCGTATTCGATCAGGGCCTGATCGGCGTACACTTGATCGACCTGCTTTTGCAGGGTCAAGAGTTGATCGGTGGTGATGACGGTCTGCACGGCTTGCAGCGCGCTCGTCATGCGCTCGACGATGACAAATTCTTCGGTGGTCGTGGGATAGCCCACCAGCACTTTGAGCATGAAGCGATCGACCTGCGCTTCCGGCAAGGGATACGTGCCTTCGGTCTCGATGGGGTTCTGCGTGGCGAGCACGAGAAAGGGATTGGGCACTTTGTACGTCTCGCGCCCGATCGTGACCTGCCGCTCCTGCATCACTTCCAGCAGTGCGCTCTGCACTTTGGCGGGCGCGCGATTGATCTCGTCGGCCAGCAGCAGATTGGTGAAGACCGGGCCGAGCGAGGTGTTGAATTCGCCCGTTTTCTGGTTGTAAATGCGCGTGCCGATGAGGTCGGCGGGGACCAGATCGGGCGTGAACTGGATGCGCTTGAATTCGCCGCCGATGGATTCGGCCAGCGTCTTGATGGCCATCGTCTTGGCGAGGCCGGGCACGCCTTCGACCAGGATGTGGCCGCGCGCCAGCAGCGCAACGATAAGGCGCTCCAGCAAATGGTCTTGCCCGACGATGATCTTCTTGACTTCGTATAAGACGCGTTCCATCGGCGGGGAGTTGGGGGTTAAGGTGTATTGTCCGTTGGGCATACTGTCCTCCAAAGAATGGCTCACGCAAAGGGGCAAAGATGCAAAGTTTGTAAAAGACTGTTTCTTAAAGCCTCGCGAACTGTCATTCCCGCGCGTTTTTGGCGGGAATCCAGTAACCCGATCGGCACATACACTGACTGTCACGCTGGATGCCCGATAGAAACATTCGGGCATGACGATGGATTTCGGGTCATTCCCGCGCGCTTCAGGCGGGAATCCAATAACCCGATCGGCACATACACTGACTGTCACGCTGGATGCCCGATACGCCTTGTCCGCGAAGCGGGGGCGCGCTTGGCGAAAGCATTCGGGCATGACGTGATCGAAACGCCTTACATCACGCAAAGCCGCAAAGAAGCAAAGTTTTAGGCTTTTCTTTGCCGCTTTGCTCCTTTGCGTGAGACCTAATACGGCGGGGAACCGCCCGCCCCGCCAAGAGCGCTGTCGATGGGCACGGGAAAGCCGATGCCGACAAAGAATTCACCGTCGGTGGGATTGACAATCCCTTCGACGATGCCGATCACTTCGCCCGCCCGATTGAGCAGCGGCCCCCCGGAGTTGCCGGGATTCACCGCGGCGTCGATCTGAATCAAGCCCCGCAGCGTGAGCGTGGAACTGGGCGG
>JAGOBP010000099.1 GCA_017999195.1 Thermoflexales bacterium | reverse complement strand
CCATATTGCCATCATTGGCGAAGACGCTGAAGGCATACACCATATCCAGCATTTTTACTTCGCCGCCGCCCAGTGTGAGGGCTAGGCCGTAATAGCCCAGACCTTGATCGAGCGTGGTGATGCCCAGCTTGTGGACGGTGCGAATGACGTTACCAACACCAGCCATTTCCATGGCGCGCACAGCCGGGATGTTATATGACCGGGCCAGCGCGAGGCGCATGCGCGAATAGCCGTGATATTTGCGATCGTAGTTTTCAGGCACATAGATCGGCGGGTTGGCGCCGGGCTGCGCGAATTCGGTGCGGACGTCGAGGAAGCCGTACGAGGCCGGCACGCCTTGCGACAGCAACGTCAGATACGTAAACGGCTTGAATGATGAGCCGGGCTGCCGCAAGCCGGTGGCCACGTTGAACTTGCCGTCGATGGCGTCATTCCAGTAATCGGCGCTGCCCACCATCGCCAAAATCTCGCCGGTCTTGGGCCGAATGATTACGGTCGAACCGTTGTTGGCGTTGTGTTCTTCTTCGGTCAGTTTCTTGACCTGGCGCGCTATGGCATCCTGCGCGAAGTTTTGCAGATCCAGATCGAGCGACGTGTAGACCTTAAGGCCGCCCCGATAGACCGTATCCGCGCCGAACTTATCTTCCAGCCACTTGCGCACGTACACCGAGAAATGCGGCGCTTTGATGTCGAAGCGTTCTTCGATGCCGCCGCCCAGTCTGAGCACTTGCGCCTTAGCCGCCACGCTCTCGTCGGCGGTGATGTAGTTGTCGCGCAGCATCGCGTCCAGCGCCAGGGCCTGGCGCGTTTTGGCTTCGGGCGGATTATCGATCGGGTTTTGCGCCGGATACTGGGGAATGGGCGCGAGCATTGAGCATTCGGCCAGATCCAGCTGATCGACCGTCTTGTTGTAATACACTTTGGCCGCGGCCTGAATGCCATAGGCCTGATTGCCGTAGAAGTTGGTGTTGAGATACCACTCTAAAATTTGATCTTTGGAAAAGCGCCGACCGATTTCGGCGGCCAGCAGAATTTCTTTGGCCTTGCGCTCGTAGCCCGCCAGCCCTTCGCGGATGAGCCGTTGCTCGGCATCGATCAAGTTGTTTTTGACGATCTGTTGCGTGATGGACGAACCGCCCTGGACCGAGCCGCCTTGCAAGTTGCTCACAAAAGCGCGGGCCACACCGCGCAGATCGAAGCCGGGATTTTCGTAGAAGCTGCGGTCTTCATTGGCAATGGCCGACTGCTTGCAAAACGCCGGAATGGCGTCCAGCGATACCCATTGTCGGTCGCCGTGGCGCGGATCGATCACTTCATACAACAGATTCTGCCCGGTCCGATCGAAGATCTTGGTCGTCTCGAAAAACTCTTGATTTGTAGCCGAAAACTGCGCCTCAAGCTGCGCCGGATCGGGCAGATCGGCGGTCAGGCCGGTGTAGATTGCTACCGCCCCGCCGACGCCGGTGCCCAAAATCGCGCCGCAGCTCACCATGACGGCAATCACCGCAATGGCGATGAAGCGAAAGGCGGTTTGGCCTTTGCCCTGGCGCGCATTCGCGCGGCGCCGCCGGGATAGAATGATGTGGGTGTTGGGATCTAAGTTTGACTGCATAATTGAATCGCCCTTTAACTATTGACTGCCGTTCAACCGATTGGCTCGCAATCTTAACGGCGGCGCTGTTTTTTCGCAAGACAAGCCAATCGGGGGCGTTACCGCGCGCCGACGCTGCCGGATGTTTTCTCAATAACCAGAAAATGCGATAAGCCCAACAACCGGAGCGGTGTCCGTTCGAATGAATAGGTTAACGCCCGCAGAATTTTGCCCAGCCCGGGGCGGCGCGCCACGATGTTGTCGTAGCCCGGATAGATTTGCGTGTGCGTGATGACGCGCGTTGTGGGCGACTCAAACAAGCGCCGGATGCCGCGCCCCGTGTAGGCGCGCACGTGCGGCGCAAATTTGTCCCGCAGCAGATCGGGCAGATAGTTGATTAGCGGGGTGTTGCCAAAGTGATACTGGCCGCGCCAGTAATGGCCGTGCGTCTCAAACGGATACAACCGATTGGGACAAAACAAAATTACGCGGCCGCCCGGACGCAGGACGCGCAGCATTTCGCGCGCGGCCAACCGATCGTCATTTACATGCTCGATGACTTCATGCGACAACACCGCGTCGAATGAGCCATCCGGGTAAGGCAGTGCTTCGCCCGCCGCGGCATGCAATTGCTCTACGCCCGCTTGCGTGCCTTCGCGCACCCGCTCGAACTCAATATCCAGCCCCATGGTGTGATAACCCAATTCAGCCAGATGCCGCACATACATGCCAAACCCGCAGCCATCCACCAGAATGCGCCGCGTATCGATCGGCAGCGCTGCGACGATCAAGCTCAACCGCCGGTTTTGGCCAAAGCGCCACACATGCGAAGGTTCGCCGCGTTGGGCGGCCTTGTTCAGATCAAAGGTCATAGTCTTCACCGTGCCACTGTGATTTGTCCCAGCGCAAAAAACGCCTGCCCCGCCGCCGTGAGCAGCGGCCCGTCTGGCATTTCGAAGCCGATTTCTACCGTATATTCGCCCGGTGTCAGATCGACCGGAATGAGCAAGCCGCGTCGATCAATCACGTTCGTTTCTAGCGGCCAGGCCATCGGATCAACGCTGCCCGATTGTAGGCCGCTGGTGTGTCCGCCCACCACTTGCCCTTGCCCGTTGAGTTGGGTTTTGATCACGACCACGTCGGCCAGCGCGCCGATTTTGCGCAGTTCCAGTTCGATCGGGATCACGTCGCCCGGCGCACACCGATCGGCCCCCAGCCCGCCGCTGATCACGTCCACTCGATCGGCCAGCGTCAACCCGATCGGCTTGCGCGTTTCAACGGACGGCCCCCACACGTAGGCCATGCGCTCATAGCCGCCCGCATAGCCGCCATCAAATTGATAGGCGCGTTGGTTCAGCCAGTCGCGCAATCGGGTGGCAGATTGATCGGGTGGCAGATGCGCGCGATCGAGCGTCAGTGTTAAACGATTCGCGCGATTGACTGATCGTTCAATCGCCGAAAAATCCGTTTGCTCTACCGGCGAATACCAGTACTGTTGGTAACGGCCTTTCATAAAACCCAGCGCCACATAATTATGAAACGCATTCGAGACCGTCACGGCTGTGTAGGCGGCGTTGCTGGCGGGCGACAAAGGTTGCGCAATCGCCTGTGCTTCATCGATGGATAAACCGGCGGCGTCGTGCGCATCATCCCAGCCACGGACGAGTAACACGGTCGTGGCGATGCAGACCAGACCCACGGCCAAGCCAACGTCCAGCCGCGTGGTACGGCGGCGCAAGCCTCGCATCAAGAGTAATCCTGCACCGGTGGCCGCTGCGGCTAAGCTAAACACCAAGACCGGATCAAAGACAAACGCCGATTCGGCGCGCGGATGCGCCCATAGCAAATCAGCCCGATCCTGTGTCCAGAAGCGCAGTTGATTGATCGGGGGCGAGAGTGTCCAATAACTGGGATCAAGCCCGATGGTGGTTTCCCACGGTCGTTGCAGCCGATTGAGTGGTCGATGCCCCAAGGCCCAGTCGGCGGTGACCGGGCCAATCTGCACCACGATACTCAACGCGATCAACACCCACACCGCGCGACGCTTCAGCACGTTCAGCAGCGGCAGCATCATCAAGGGCAAGACGGGCACTAGAAAACGCGGTCCCCAGATTTGGCCGCCGTACCACATCTCGTTGTTGCCATATGCCGCGATCATGATCAAGGGCACGCCCGCGCAAAACCACGCCATCACGCGGCGCGACTGCGGCCAGCGGGCCAGCCCCCACCACGCGGCGATTACAATGGGCGTATAGAAGATCAGCCCTTTGCCGGGGCTGAACAACATGCCATAGAGCGTGGTGGCCACACCGGTCAAGGTAAATTCGCCCAGATATGACAGCAGCGAAAAGGTCTTGCCGTAGCGTGCTTGCGCGATCAGCGCCCCGGCCACGATGATCAAGGCCAGCCCCAAAATACTCAGCGCGATGATCCGGCCTTTGTAGCGCGGATGAGCGCGCAGCCAGGCCACGGCGACCGGCAGCAGAAAAAAAAGCACCACCGCCGCGCTGACGTATTTCACCGGAATCATCGCGGCCAGTGCCACGAGCACTGCCACCAGCCAACGCGTAGCCTGGGTGCGCCGCCATTTGAAGTAGCCCAGCAGCGCGAAGGTCAGCAAACAGCCGGTTAGCGGCTCGCGCAAGAAGGTGCGTGAATACGGCCAGGCCAGGGTTGCCAGACCATACACCAGTGCCAGGGCCGTGCTGCGTCGCGGCGAGTAACCCAGTTCTCGTCCGATCAAGAACAAGAGCATGGCCGTCAGCGCGGTCACGATCGGATTGAGCAGCATGATCGCTTGCAGGTTGTTGACACCCGCGATCGGTTGCAGCAGCGCGTACAGCGGCAGCGCCGCAATGGCTTGCCCCGGCTCCAGCTCGCCGACCGGATTGTGATACGCCGCAAATAAAATCTGTGGTGAGTCCAGCGTGCCGTGCTGCGCCAGACCATCCGTCATCGCATACAGCGCCAGTTCATCAATGGTGGTCAGTTTGCCGCTAAAGGTGAGCAGATACATTAACAGCAGCACAACCATGATCAGCACAGCGAGATGGCGATCGCTGGTGAGCGCGGGTGGCGGGGCGGGTGAGCGGCGGGCAATCATGAGGCGTGATGACTACGGTAGCGTAAACTCTTCGCGATGCCCAAAATATTTGGAGTTGTCGATGAGGCGCAACCATTGCGGCTTCAACACATAGAACGAACTGCGCGCGATTTGATCGGTGAACTCGGCCGTGAACGGAAATTTGTCGCGGAACAAGGCCCACGCCCGATCGGTTTCATCAGGATCGATCACGCGCCGGGCTTGTCCGTCGATCTGCACGCCGTGAATATCGCGCCAATCCCACGTCTCGTTGTGGATCGTCACGGCCACGCGGCTGACACGCTCCAGGTTCTGCGAGTGGCGGCTCTTTTCACCAGAGACCCAATAAATGTTCAACGCCTCGTCGCTGGTGTAAAAAACACTGGCGGCTTGCGGCCACGCTTCGCGATCGACGGTGGCAAGGGTCAGGGTCGTGTGCTTCTTCAAGAACGCCGCGACTTCGGCGCGTTGCGTCTCAGTGATGCGTGTCATACGGTGGTCGCTCGTTTTAAGTGGGCGCTCAAGTCTCGAAAGCGCGGATCGCGTTCGATGGTCAAGCGCAGGCCGTCTTCTAGTGCGATGTGCGGGGTGTAGCCCAGTAACGCCTGCGCCTTACCGATATTGGCCCACAGGCGTTTGGCCCCGCCACCGCTGTTGTTGCGTAGCGGCGCAATCGATTGGTGCGTCAGGCGGCCGATCAGGTCTATCAATTGATCGATGGTGATCTCCGTTCCGCCCCCGATGTTGATGACTTCCCGATCGATGTTGCGCGCCGTCGCGGCCGCCTCCAGCGCATCGACCACGTCATCGACGTAGACAAAATCGCGCGTTTGTCGGCCTTCGCCAAAAGTCACCAGCGAACCGTTCGTCAGCGCTTGCTTCAGAAACTGCGGAATCACCGGCGCGTGCGAGGGCGGCAGTTGTTGTCCCGGACCATAGGCGTTGAAGATGCGCAAACACACCGTTTCGATCTTCCACAATGCGCCGATGGTCCGCACGTAATGTTCCGCCGACAGTTTGCTCACCGCATACGGTGAATCGGGATTGGGCGGCAAGTCTTCGTGCACGGGCTGATGGGTTTGTGCGCCATACACCGCGCCCGATGACGCCAACACCACGCGCTTCACACCCGCGTCGCGGATCGCTTCCATTACGGCCACGGTGCCGCCCACGTTGACGGCATTGTATTCGCGCGGATACAAAATCGATTCGGGCACGGACACGCGCGCGGCCAGATGATAGACGCAGTCCACATCCTGGAGTAATGTCCATAATTTGGGCACATCCAGCACGTCGCCGCGTGTGAAGAGGATGGCGGGATTGAGGCGGTTGGGATCACCCGTCGTCAAGTCGTCTAGCACACGCACGGCATGACCGGCCAACACCAACCGATTGGCCAGCGCGGCCCCCAGGAAACCGGCTCCGCCTGTGACTAAGAATCGCATGCACACCTTGCTCGTTTGAGATAATAAGGCAGCGCGATTATAGCACGGTTCAATCGTGTAAAAGTCGCGTAGTTCCAGCGTGCAATCGGCGTGCCACGAGCGAGTATAATGTAAGCAAGCAATTATTCTGCGGCTAAATTGGAGCAATTCATCGTGACGCGTCTTAAACAGTGGCTAACGAAGATCGTGCGCTTCGGCGTGAATGTGGTCTTCTTTTTTTCGGTCGCATTCTTTATCGGACAAGAATATCCGGTGCCGGGCGACGAGGACACGCTGCTGGCGCGCGCGGTCGGCAATCAATACTTTGAGTTCGTGCAGTGGACGGTTGAGGCGTTAGCTGAAAAGAGCGCGCAGATCGCCGTTCCGATCGACCGCCACCTCGACGATACTCAGCGCCGTCAATTCGTGCTGGACTATCTGCAGGCCACACGTGAGTACTATGAACTGGAAGGCCGCGTGCGTCAAATCTACGCGGATGCCGCCGTCGCCGATCCGGCTGCCTCATCTGAAAAAATACGTATCGAGCGTGATGCGCGGCGCGTAACGATCGAGCAGCGCCGCCCGACGGCCGAGGCCATTATTCAACAGCAAGTGGCTGTGATCTTGATTGAGGAAGGCTTTGGCGTGGGGGGCGAAGTCTTTCCGCCTGTGGCCGCCCGCATTACTCCCCTGCCCAACGTCTTGATTATCTCGCCGCGCGATGAGATCAAGCGCGTCACCGGCGAGGCCCTGGCGGCGGGCCTCAAAGTCGATCAGGCCGAGGCGATCGAAGCGCGCGTGCTCAGCGAGACGAATCAATCGGCCTTGGTCGTGCCTATCGGCGGGATGGCTGATTATCCGGCGATGATTTTGGAAACGACCGATTTATTGTGGTTATTGCAAACGATCGCCCATGAATGGTCGCATCACTGGTTGTACTTGCGCCCGCTCGGCTACAGTTACCTGGCCGAAGACGGCGCGAACTTGCGTACCATCAACGAAACGGTCGCGTCGGTGTTTGGCGATGAGATCGGGCTGAAGGTTATGCGCCGGTTCTATCGGGATGAGTTACAGCGCACTTCCCCGGAATTGCTTGAAGCGAAACCACTCACAATTCCTGACCCTGAGCCAACTCCGTCGCCATCGGTCGCTGCCGATCCGGCGCAGTTTAGTGCTAGTCGCACCCTGCGCGACACGCGCATCAAAGTGGATCAACTTCTGACCGAAGCGCGGGACTTGAAAAAACAGGACCAGGCCGATCAGTCTGAGGCGAAGATTGTCGAGGCGGAACAGTATATGGAAGCGCAGCGACAGTTGATTAACTCTAACGGCTACCGCATCCGCAAGATTAACCAGGCCTACTTTGCGTTCTACGGGGCGTATGCCGATCAGCCGGGCGCGGCGGGCAGCGATCCGATTGGGCCGAATGTGATCGCCTTGCGCGTCTACACCCCCACCGTGCGCGAATTCATGGATCGCGCTTCGGCCATTCTCACCCTCGAGCGGTTGACGCAGACCGTGGAGGAATTGAAGGCGCAACAATAACCGCCAGCCGACTTCAGTTGGCTTTTACCGCGGACCCACACCACGGACAGGCCGCGCTCTCGGCGTCGATCCACTTGGCTTCATCCGAACGCAGTACCCCCGCGCACTGCGGACACGCCGCCGGGAGCGACCGCGCTGGCAGCACTTGGGGCGCGAACACCACATCGCAGCGGTCGCAATGATAAAGTTCGGTCCAGTGATGCAGTGCCGCTTGCCACTCCGCGTGCAGCCGTGGGTATCGTGTCTGCTTATCGCGCCAACCTTGCCACAACACCAGCGGCACGACAAGCCAGCCAATACCGGCGGTGAAGAAGCCGATCACCAAAACGAGCAGAACTTCGTTTTGAGACAGGCTAAATTTTTCCGGCGGGCGCACCGGCTCGCTGGGTGGCTTCAAGCGCGGAGCCAACGCGGGATAAGCCGCACTGTTGCCAAAGATCACGCTGACCTTCTCCACCCGATCGGTCTGGTTGCACTTAAAGCACGCGGGTTGAGGTGCCATCGCCACTAACTCCACTGGGTGAAGATGGTTGCCAGGAGCGCCGCGCGCTCGGCCAGACTCTCGATGACGATATGCTCATGGACGGCGTGTGCGCCGTCGCCGCGTGCGCCGATCCCGTCAAGCGTGGGCGTACCCAGTGCGGCCGTGAAGTTGCCGTCGCTGCCGCCGCCAGTCGCGCCCTCCTCCAGTTTCAAGCCGAGGCTTTCGCCCAGCCGCCGCGCCTGCTCAAAGGTCGCGATCATCGTCGCCGTCCGCTCCATCGGTGGGCGGTTCAGCCCGCCCGAGATGGTCAACTGGACGCTGGGGATGGCGGATGGCAGGTTCAGGATCGTCGGCATCAACCGATCGACCTCGCTCATCTTGGAGACGCGGAAGTCCACATCCATTTCCGCACGTTCCGGCACCACATTACTGGCCGTCCCGCCGCTGATGACACCCACGTTCAGGGTCGTGCCCTGGTCGTAGTCCGTCATGGCTTGCAACTTGATAATCTGGTGCGCCAATTCCGCGATGGCGTTTAGCCCCTTGGGATGATCGACCCCGGCATGCGCCGAGCGACCCTGGGCCACAACCTTGAACTCGCCTACACCCTTGCGGAAGGTTTTCAACTGGCCGCCGATCATGGCGGGTTCCATCACCAGCGCCAGCGTGCTGCGCCGGGCCTCGGTTTCGATGAGATCACGGGAGGTCGTGCTGCCCACTTCTTCGTCGCTGGTGAAAACCAATCGGATGGGGTGCTTGGGCATCAGCCCCGCGGCTTGAATCACCCGCATGGCCGTCAGCGCGATGACGGTCCCCGCCTTCATGTCGTACGTGCCCGGCCCGTAGAGTTTGCCGTCAACTTCGCGCAACGGCATAGTGGCCAGTGTGCCCAGCGGCCAGACCGTGTCCAGATGGCACAGCGTCAGGAACTGGCCTGAGCCTGTCGAGCCGCCCGCCCAATCGGCGACGAGGTGATCCCCGGCGGTGGTCTGCGGCACCGATCGAACCTCGGCTCCGATGGCGCGCAGTTGCCCGGCCACGAAGGTTGAGCAGGCATCTACGGCGGCCTTGTCGCCGGACGGCGACTCGAACGAGCAGAGTTGGCTTAGCAGGCTGACGGCATCAGGCAGGGCGGCCTGACAGGCGGCGCGAAGGTCGGTCATGATGGTCTTTCCTTGGGGTGAGATGGCGGTGGCATTATACCATGCGGTCGTAACGTTCCACGTGAAACGTTACGACCGCATGGCAATTCTGGAGATAGGGGCGCAGATGAACCGCTATTAACACACCGGGCCTCAAGGGCAATGACAACACCCTTGAGGCCCGGTCTGGAAACCAGGCAATCGACTACGGGATGATCACAAACGCATCGGGCAGTTGCTCCACCACGCCGATGATCGGCCCCAGGGCGCTGCGCAATTGAGCCACCACCGGTCCCAGACCTTTGGCCGCCAGCGGGATGTTGATGGGCTGGTCGAACGCGACCCGGATGGTGTTGCTGACCGGCACGTTCAATTCCAGATGCACCGGCAGTGAGGTGCCCTCGGGCAGGGCCAGACTGACCGTGCCGTTGATGCTGCCGAACTGTCCCAGCGAGAAAGTGGCGTAGGCGTTAATGGGCACAGGCGCTTGCGTCACAACGGTGGTATCCTGGCTCAAGGGTAAATCAAAGCGCACCGGGACTTGCTGATCGATTTTGATCGTGTCCACGATGGAGGACGCGCCCAGTCCCTGAAAGGCCGAGTCGAGTTGGCCCAGGATGCTGGCGAGCGTCATCTTGATCGCGCCAACCTGGTTGATGATGATGACGACCACGATGATCAAGATCAGGTTGATGATCATGGACACGAGCAGGCTGAGTGATTTGAGCGCCTCCCAGAACCGACGGGGAAAGCGGCGGCCCTGCGCCGGATGTTCATGGTAAGGCACGCCGGTGCCGGGCAATACGGTCACGGCTTGCGCCACGGGCACAGGCACGGCTGCGGCCG
>JAGOBP010000627.1 GCA_017999195.1 Thermoflexales bacterium | reverse complement strand
ATGGAGTCGTATGGCCGCTGGGATTATGCCATCGGCTTCTACCAACAAGCGATTGCTTACGCCCCGTACGAAGACACGTACTATCGCGGCCTAGGGCAAGCCTACATCGACAAGGCCGCGTCGTTGACGACGACCACGCCCGCGCAGGTCAACGCGCCCCCGCCCGTTGCGACGCTGCTGGCTTTAAAGTGGGAGTCTGTCGCGCAGTTTAACCGCGCCGATTGTTTGTATGCCGCTCTCGCGGTTTTCAGTCAAGCCCGCCAGATCAACCCGCTCAATGCCGATCACACCGTTGGCCTGGCTGTGGCGTATCAACGCCTGGCCGCCGCTGCGCTTGACGCCCGTCAGCGCGAGCAGTTCATGGCTGCGGCCCGCCAGACCTATGCCGTAGCGTTGACCCTTCGCCCTCAGGACGCGCAACTACAAGCCGCGCAGCCCCGCCCCTGACACCTCACTGCTACGGTTCCGTAACTCAAGCGAAACCCGCAGGTGACCCGGGTTGAATTACACTATCAACATACCAGACTCTAATGACTGTGTGAGGCTCAATGGAACTTGATGCGCGAGTCAAAGCCCTTGAATACGAACTAAAAATCCTGAAGAACGAAGTTCAACGCACCCTGCTGGACATTCAGGAACAAGTGTTGATTCACTATTATCCGTCGTTGCGCTCGGAAGACACCACGCCACCGGCTGAAGCCGTTGCGCAGGCGAAAGCCAGCAGCAACCGAAGTTGATCGGCTCGACCACCTACTCAACTCTATTCCTAGCGTGAGGCTAAGATGGAACTGGACGCCCGTGTCAAAGCACTTGAATACGAACTGAAAATCCTGAAAAATGAAATTCAGCGCACCCTGCTGGACATTCAGGAACAGGTGTTGATTCACTACTATCCGTCGTTGCGCGCGGACGATTCCACGCCGCCGACCGAAGCCGTGAGCCAGGTCGCCGCCAGCCGGTCGGCGATGCCCGCCGCGCCTGCACCTGCGCCTGCGCATGTGGCCGCGCCCCTGCCGGCAGCGGCCATCGCTCCGGCGGCCCCGCCACCCGCCGCCGAAGTGACCGCCCCCCTGGGGTTCCGCACCGTTTCAGTCGGGCCGCCGCCTGCGGCCCCGATTCCGGCGGTCAAGAAAGTCACGCTCGACGAGATCCGCGCGGCCTCGTCCAATGTCGTAGCGATTCCGCCCAAAGCCAGCGGCAGCGTCGATCAAGAGATCATGGTCAAACTGCTGGAATGGGTGAACGATAGCATCGCGCGGTTGGGCAGCCGGCGCACTTCGCGGCTGATTGAGGCGTGCGTGGCCCGCGCCATTATGGATAACGATACCAAAGCGATTTTGCTGCGCCTGACATCGATGAACCCGCTGCCCGATCCCGTGCAAGTTCCCGCCAACGACGCGCTGACGTTGATCCTGCGGCTGGACGAAGTGCTGGGTCGCGCCGCCGAGATCGATGAAGCGCTGACTGTCGTAGAAGAGGCCGGCCTTGGATAAGACCATTGTTACCGCCCTGCTGATCATCGCCGGTGTGATTTCGGCCATTGCCGTCTTCAACGCCATCCTGCCGGCCGTCACTCAAAGCGGTGACGCCATGAACAACATGGAGCGCCGCATTGATGATCGCATGCAAAGCCAGATCGAGATCATTCACACCACAGTTGATGCCAGCGACAATGTGCTGATCTGGGTAAAGAATGTGGGCAACCGGCGCATCGCGCCACCGGAAGCCTGCGACCTGTTCTTTGGGCCAGAGGGCAACTACACACGCATCGCCTACAAAACAGGCACCCCCAACTGGACTTATACGATCGAAAACGATTCGGAATGGCGGCAAGGCGCGACGCTGAAAATCACCGTGCATAATTCGTCCACGGCGGCGGGCACGTACTTCATCAAGGTTGTATTGCCTAACGGCATCAGCGCTGAGACATTTGTCAGTTGGTAGATTATGGAGAACGCGCTAACGGGCATCATCATCATCGGCGTTATGATCTTGGCCGTCTTGGGCTTGTCAGAGGGCGCGCTGTCGGCACAGGCCAATCTGGCCGAGGCCAGCCGCGCCATGCAAGAACGGTTGAACGATCAAGCGCGCACTGATTTGCAAGTGTCGGTCGGTTCGTCTGGATTGGGCAATACGGTTTATATCACGGTGACGAATACAGGCAACACTAAGTTGGCCGACTTTACACACTGGGACGTGATCATAGATGACTCCGCCGGACACGCCATCTGGTATGCACATGGTACTGGGCTTGGCACTTGGAGTCACACGACCCAAGAAAAGTTCGAACCCGGTATTCTTAATCCTGGGGAAACAATGGTCATCTCGGTGCTCGTCCAGTTTTCAATCGCCCCCAGCTCAGTCAATGTGGCGGCCATTTCCACGCCCAACGGCCTCGCCGTCAGCGTGCCATTTGTAGGTCAACCTTAAATCAGCCGTTGACCTGTCGAATCGAAGGAGATTACCATGTCCACACCCGATCAAATCTCGACCACGCTGGCTGCCGCCCGGCACGCCGCTCTACTTGCCACCGGCAGCAATTTGCAATTGCTGACCTTCAAACTGGACGATCAGGAATACGCCCTGAACATTGCCAACGTGGTGCAGGTGGTGCGCATGGTCGCTGTGACCCGCGCGCCCAAAGCCCCCGTCTTTGTCGAAGGCATGATCAATCTGCGCGGCCGCGTTATTCCCGTGGTGAGTTTGCGACAGCGCTGCGGCCTGCTCGATCGACCTTATGACCTGAACACGCAACTGCTC
>JAGOBP010000098.1 GCA_017999195.1 Thermoflexales bacterium | reverse complement strand
AGTGCGGGGTATCGATCACCGCGCTATTCAGGCGGCGGGCTTCGTCGGCGGCTTCGCTCAAAACGCGCCGCGTGCGATAACTGTGAGCGGCTTCGGTAGCAGTCGCCTCAGCCTGGGGCGCACCGGCCAGCGCGGTCGCGACGACGGTGCGCAGTGCGGCCGGATCGCGCATCATGGCCGCGAACCAACTCCACACGGTGCCAGACTCGGGCGACAACAGACCCAGCAACACATGTTCTGGTTCCAGTTGCGGTGCAAATAGCGCGGCGGCTTCGCGCGCGGCATTGTTCAGGCTTGCCTGGGCGGCCAGGCTGTAATCAGGTGCGAGAAATTCCATGTCTACTCTTGCTCGAAATGCGTGCCCAGCGCACTGGGCGGATCGCTGCGCAGGATACCGCGCAGGCGCGGGGCCTTATCGAGCAGCTTGCCCAATCGGTCGCTGTACACAATCGTCAGGGTGAAGATCATCAGCGGGAAGGGCATGATGGGCAACACTTGCGCCAGATTCGGCACTACTGATTGTAACTTCAAGGCGACGATTTGCAGCGCGCCAAACAGGTACGCGCCAAAGGCCACCCGATAGGGATGCCAACCGCCGAAGATCACAATCGCCAGGGCAATCCAGCCGAAACCGGACGTGTGGTGATATGACCAGCCGAGTTTGATATCCAGCGAGTAGGCCGCGCCGCCGATGCCAACCAGTGCGCCGCCGATGGCCGTGTAGAGATAGCGCAGCCGATTGACGGGCACGCCGCGCGAATACGCGCCTTCGGGCCGTTCACCGATGCCCTGCAAAATCAGGCCGCGCCGCGTCTTGAACATGAACCAGTAGGTGACAAAAATCAACGCCACGCTGGCATACACGACCAAATCTTGATCGAAGAAGATTGGGCCGATGACGGGAATATCCTTCAGCAGCGGGATGGGCATATGCGGCACGCTGGGGCCTTGCACCCGCACAAACGGATTGCCCAGGAAGGTGCTCAGGTCGATGCAGAGCAGGGTCAGCACGAAGCCTACCGCCACCTGATTGAGCCGCAGCGCGATGCTGGAATAAGCGATGAGCAGCGCCACCAGCATGGAGACTAGCGCGCCTGCGACAAAGCCCAGCCACACACTTCCGGTGGTCAGTCCTACGCCAAAGCCCGCCATGGCGGACAGCATGATGCTGCCGTCCAGTGACAGGTTGATGACGCCTGCTTTTTCCGTGATCGCTTCGCCCAGCGTGGCAAAGATCAACGGAGCCGAGGCCAGCAGAATCGATACAATCGTGGCTTCCATATGCGGTCTCCTTAGCGCCTAGCGTTTCGGCGACTTCATCTCTTCACGTTTCAGCGCGCTGAGGTGCAGATTCAACGCCCCGATCGAAATCCAGATCTCACTCAACGACAGTACCAGCGACGCAACCAGCAGCAGCAAGCTAATCACAAACACCACTTTGCCGATTTCGATCCAGCCTAGGAACAAGATCAGCATACACAACACACAGCCCAAAATGCTGGCCGCGCCCGTTGCTTGCATGTACTTCAGCAGTTCAACCCGAAACGTCAAATTGTCCAACTGGCCCAGAATAATCGGGTCGGGCGACTTCTGATAATCGGCATGCAAGTTGCGGATGAGGTTGGCGAGCGCCAAAAACCGATTGGTGTAGGCCAACATCAACAGCGAGAGCGCCGGAAAAAAGAGCGCCGGAGTAGTCAGAGTGATATCCATGTCACGAATCCTTGTCGTTCACTGCGAGGCGGATGGTCAAGCCCGCCGTCTGTTTAGTCGATCAATAAGACTTTGGCGCCGCGCACGTGGCGTTGCTTCAGGTCCATCAACGCCCGATTGGCCTCTGCCAGCCCGAAGGTTTCCACGGCCGGTCGAAGCGGAATGGCGGCCGCCAGTTGTAAGAATTCCTGCACATCGCGCCGTGTCACA
This sequence comes from Thermoflexales bacterium, assembly GCA_017999195.1. Classification (GTDB taxonomy): domain Bacteria; phylum Chloroflexota; class Anaerolineae; order Fen-1058; family Fen-1058; genus JAGOBP01. The sequence continues at coordinate 8,227 of JAGOBP010000098.1, read as the reverse complement.
TTGGCCACGCTCTTGATTTCTTTCTCACGCCACAAGTGATCGGGATAGTTCAAATTCAGCCACACGTGTTGATCGACGCTTTCTTTGCGAATCGCGTTGATGACCAAGCGCCCGCCCGCGTCCAGATTCTTCAGCGCTTCCAACACGGGCGTCCACACGGGCGTCGTGTCGATGATGGCCGCGCACGGCTGCGGTGCTCGATCGGTTGTGTCACCCGCCCAACTCGCGCCTAAGTCCAGCGCAAAGGCGCGTTCTTGTGCGCTGCGCGCAAAGACAAAAATCGGTGACTGCGGATATTGATGTCGCGCCAACTTCAACACCAGATGCGCCGACGCACCAAAGCCCGTTAAACCCAGGGCTTGCCCATTCTGCAAATTCGTCAGCGATAAAGACCGATACCCGATCGCGCCCGCGCACAACAACGGCGCGGCTTCCACATCCGACAGCGCATCGGGCAAGCGATGGGCAAAGTCCGCGCGCACTGTCATGTATTGGGCGTAGCCGCCATGCGCATCGAGGCCCGTGGCCTTGAAGTGCGGGCATAAATTCTCGCGTCCGCTGCGACAAAACTCGCACACGCCGCAGGCCGAGTTGATCCACGCCACGCCGACGCGATCACCGACTTGTAATTTGTCGGGCGTCATTGCGTGCGATGCACTCTCCACCACACGTCCCACCACCTGATGCCCCAGCACGATCGGCAGCTGCGGTGGCGGCAAGCGCCCTTCAATCTCGTCGAGTTCAGTGTGGCATACGCCGCACGCCGCTACTTTGATCAAAATCTCGCCAGCACCGGGCGCCGGATCGGGCAGCTCGGCCCATCGGAGCGGCGCAGAATCGCGCGTCAAATCAGTCAGTTGCGATAGAATTTGCGCGTACATGATCAATAGATCGGATAGAGCCGGCTGAACCCTGCCATCAATAGCGCCTGCAGCGCGATTGCCAGTAGATTGACCGTCTGCTGCACCAGTGGCCGCCGACCCAATTGGGCCAGCACGATGAAGGCCGGAAACAGCGTGCTGAAATAACGGGCCGTGCTCAGCAAGCTGCCACTAAACAAAGGCAGGGCGGTTACCATCAGCGCGTAGATGCCCAGAACACGGGTGCGGCGCTGAATCAGCGCCCACACCGCCAGACTCAGCATGATCGGCAACAGCACTTGTTCAAACTGGGTCACTGGCTTGATAAACGTGTTGGGCGTCAGAAACGACTGCCACGGCCAGCTAAATGTTCGACCCCACACCCCATGACTCATTAACGGCAGCCATAGATTATGGGTAATCGGCATCAGACTCAGCAAATGCGCCAACAGCGCCAGTGGCGATAGACTCAACCACCCCAGTGCGCGCCAGGCCCGCCGCACTCGCCAGCCGATCGAATCCAGATAGATCAAGGCCAGCGGCAGCAATAAGAGCAATGCCTGGGGCCGCGTCAGCGTCGCCGCAGCCGACAGCCCGCCCGCCAGAGTCCAGCGCCCGGTATACGCTGCGTACAGCGCAGCAATGGACAGCAGCAAGAACAACGCTTCGCTGTAAAAGGCCGACAGGAAGAAACTGGTCGGAAATATCAAGACAAGCCAGACTGCTCGCTGAGCAACACCCTCGTCATCGAGCAACCGCATGATCAGGCGGTGCAAGACGATCAGCGCACCGAGCAGGCACACGTTTGACAGCCCTACGCCGATGGCGATGATGACGCCTGTCGAGCGCAATGCGGGCGGTATCACTTGTGCGAGTCCGCGTACCAGATACGGATACAGCGGAAAGAACGCGATATTGCTTTGCGTGACCGTCGGATCACCCTGCACCCGATAGCCATGGGTCGCAATACCAAGGTAAAACCCGCTGTCCCAGCGTGCCCAATTGTCCAGCCAGGAATTCGGCGTGAACTCCCAGCCGCGCTCGACCGCCGCCTGTGTCGGGTAGCGCGTGTCCAGCGGAAATAGTTGCGCGAACCAACCAATGCCCACCAACAGCGCGCGCGAAATGATGAATGGCACCAGCACATCGCGCACGATCCAGCGGCGATGACGTTGCCAATGTTGAGCCAGGGTCATGCTGCGCGCTTGCGTTTCAGCCGTTATTTGATCGCCCCAAAGGCTGCAAAGACGCTGTTCTTATGCAGGATTTCAACCGTCTTGAAGCCTGCTTCTTTGAGCATATGCAACTGCCATAACAACGGGCGCGGCGTATCTTCCTGCTCGATGTAGCCGTACACCGTATCGCGGTACGCCTCGCCCTTCAACTGCATCAGATACTCGCCGTAACGCTGCCACATCAGGGCTTGAATGGCCGGTGAATCGTGCTCGATTAGATCACTGATCCAGATCGAGCCGCCGGGCTTGAGTGCGGTGTAGCATTTGGCGAAGACGCTGCGCCAGTCGTCATCGCCGCGTAGATGATGAAAGACCGCTGCCGCCATGATGATGTCGAACGATTCCGCCTCAAACTCGATGTCGCGGATGTCGCCCTGTACCGTCGAGATCGGCTGCGCGGTGACCGCGCCAAGCCGTGTCACGGCGCGTTCCAACATTGGTGCACTCAGGTCGATCAACGTCACGGCCAGATTGGGCAAATTCGCCAACAACTTCAACGTGTAGTTGCCCGCGCCGCAGCCAATGTCGAGCGAGCGCGTCGCCTGCGGATTTGTTGCGGCGGCTACCGCCGTGATTAAGTCCAGCACCAACGGCGCATCAATCGTGGCTGATTGGCCCGTCTCCAGATTGGAGAAGCGGTCTACATCGGCGTCAAAGCGTTGGCGAATCTGTTCGACGGTGGATTTCATCATTGACTTTCGGCCCGTTTCAGGCCGAGTTGCTCTGGTCAGTAGGGCGGGTGGCCCAATACAAGATTGTTGATCACAAAATGCTGATCGTCGTCGTGAAACGTGAAAACAGTTGATGCAAGACACGCTGGTGGGAAGAGAAACCAACCTGTATGACTTTCCCCGACCGAATTAAAATATGTATCGACAGCCGCAGCCTCACCCGTGGCGACATGATCGTAACGACACCCGATGTTGTCTGTCACGTTCATATTACGGTTCGCGTAATCAGAATACTTTACGGCATAGTTGAAGGGCGGTACTAATTTGATCAATATCCACGACACATTGAACTGCATGTAAAAATCCGATCTGACGTTAACACTGTCAACGCAAAATCTGAACGTGCCGGCTAATGTTGTACCATCGTGTATGCTATAGAAATTCCAATCATGACAGTATCCAAAAGGATACGTACCCGGCCGAACGTACTGTGAATTCCAATAGGATAATACTGGCAAATAGATTTTCGCTGGGCGCGACAGTAATGGCAGGTAAGTAGTATAGACGTCGGCGGACGCGTGCACGGTAGTCACTCTGTCGTGTGCCATTTGTACCACTGCGATTTGCGGCTGTAGTGAGCGCGCGTTAGCCGGTCCAGATCCGATCCCTGCCAGCAACCACAGTAGGCTTGCCCCGATCACCGTCAGCATAACTTTGAGCAATTGGAGCAAGCGTGCCGCACATGGATCATTGCACATAACAGATATCCTTCTTGCCAGAACGCTGAACTACACTGATGAGTCCTTCACGCTTCGTAACCTGCTTCGTGACCGTAATCTGACGCTGTGGCAAGGTCAGCATCAATCGACTTCACTATATGTCGCGCCTGCTTCGTCTATTCGACGGTCTCGATTCGGATCGCTCATGCTGGTTTCAGCGGCTTATGCACGCGACTGCTAAATCTGAACCAACTGATCAAACCATCGGCCCCGCGCAAAAACTCACCGCGCGCGCCCTTGAACGGCTCATCCAGCGCGATGATCCGGTCTTCGCCCCAGAAGGCCAAGCGAGTGGGCGGAGGCGTTTCGCCGGGCGGCACACCGGGCGTGGGAAAGCCGCCTTTGGGCCGCTGTTGCAGCCAGATTTCCCCATCGCGCACTCGAAGTTCCACCCAGTCTTCAGGCGCATCGTAATCACCGACGTATGGGGCCAATTGCTCCGGCGTCCGCGAAATGTGCGGCGGATTGGGCCACTCGATGCCGAGGTAACGCTGAATGGCATGGACACGCAGCGGGCCGTACAAGACCGAGCCTTCTTCGCTGTTGGTCAATGTCACGATGGCAAATTGTCGTGAAGGTACGAGCGTGAAATCGGCGGTGAAGCCATGCGTCGCGCCGCCGTGCCGCAAAACGGGCGTGTCCCCGATCGGGGTAATGAACCAACTCAGGCCGAAGACATCCAGCCCGCTGCCTTGCACAATCGGCGTTTGCATCATTTTCAACGTCTCGGCGTTGAGCAAGCCTTGACCGTCACTCATGTGGAAACGCGCGTACTTGAGCAGATCGTTGACGGTGCTGGCGAGTCCGCCCACCGGATGTCCCGCCCGGCCGATCGGCCACGGATGCGCGACGCGCGGTCGATGATCGAGCACTTGATGACCAACGGCAAAACGATGCACCATCACGTCGTGCGGAAAGTAAAACGACCGGTTCATCTCCAACGGATCGAGCAGCAGTTGTTTCGCGGCCAATTCATAGGGCTGCCCGGTGAGCACCTCAACGAGGCGTCCGGCGAGGTTGAAGCCGGTGTTGCAATATGACCACACTTCGCCCAGCGGCGTTAACTGCGGCAGTTTGGCAATCTCGGCTTGCATCTTCTGTTGCGCGTCGTCGCCATAACCGAAGTCGTTGAAGTAGTCGCCCAGCCAGCCGCCGGTGTGCGTGAGCAAATGCCGAAGCGTCGCGCGCGCGGCCACACTTTCATCGCTGAGTTGAAAGTCGGGCAGGTAGGTGCGGATTGGCTCATCGAGTTTGAGGCGGCCTTGCTCCAGCAGGCGCATCAAAATGGTGGCCGTGAAGGTCTTGGTGATCGAGCCGGTCTGAAACAGCGTATCGGCCGTAACAGGCAGCGGATTCTCGACGCTGGTTACGCCGAAGCCCGCGGTGTAAGTCTGGCCGTCGTGCAGCACGCCCACAGCCAAACCCGGAATGGGCAAGCGCTCCATTCCGGCCGCAATTTCTTCTGCCACCGCTTTGAACTGCGGATCAGCAATTGACTTCAGGGTATTCTCGGTTTGTTCATTGATCATTGCGCAGTGCTCATTGGTATGTGCTTATTCACTCGCGGCCTTGCGGCGCTGTCGTTCCTGCCAGCCTTGCGCCAGCAGCACGAACAACACCATCACGCCTTGCAATACGCCGCCCAGTGACGAGTCCAGGTTGAGGCGCAGTTGCAGCTGCGTACTGCCGATGGTGATCATGGCGAAGAAGACCGCAATCGGCGCAATCCAGGTGGCGCGGAAACCAGACAGCATCGCGACGAGGATCGCCAGATAGCCATAGCCCCCTGACACGGCGGGCACTAATTTGTGATGGAAGCCCGTGGCTTGGACCGCGCCGGCCAGTCCGGCGAAGACCCCGCACAGGCCGAAGGCGGTGAGCATATAGCGATTGGTGGGCACGTCCAACAAGAAAGCCGATCGCATGTTGCGCCCCACCGCTTTAAGCCGCAGTCCAAAGAACGTGCCACGGAGCAGGGCGTACACAATCACGACCGACACCAGCGCCAGCACCAGGGCGAATGGCGCCAGCCGGGAATTACCGATGACGGGCAACCACGCCTCGCGCGGGAAGGTATCCGTGCCACTGGTCGACGCGATACCGGCGCGCGCCCACGGCCCGAAGATCAAATAGATCGTGAAGCCGGTCGCCACAAAATTCATGCCCAGGCCGCCAAAGATTTCGCTGACCTTGCCAAAGGTGCGCAGCGCGCCGACCACCAGCCCCCAGGCCGCGCCACCGATCATGCCCGCTAACATGGTCAACGGGATCAACAATTCAGCCGGGGCCGTGATGTTGCGCGCCGCCCACGACGCCGCAATCGCGCCCATTATGATCTGGCCTTCCACGCCGATGTTCCACAGTCCGGCCGCGTAGGTGATGAGCAAACCGGCCGTGCATAACACCAGCGGTGCCCAGGCCATCAGGGTGTCGGCGATTTTCTGATCGGAGCCTAGCGAGCCTTCAATCAGTTGGCGGAAAGCGTCCAGCGGTGATGCGCCGACCAGGACCAGCAACAGCGTGGCAAATAACAGCGCCAGTACCACAGGCAGAAAACTCAGTCCGATGCGTTTTGCGATGGCCATAAGTAAACTCCGCTGCGTAGTGCGTAATGCCGACTGCGTAACGGCTGCTTACGCAGTACGGATTACGAATTATGCATTGATTTGCTTGCCGCCGATGAGGAAGCCCAACTCGTCGACCGTGGTCTCTTTGGCGTTGACGACTTTCAGCACGCGCCCCGCAAAAAAGACCATGATCCGATCGCTGTATTGCAGCAATTCGTCCAGGTCGGCCGAAGCGAAAATAATGGCCGTGCCGTCTTCGCGCCGCTTCAGGATTTGCGTCCATACCCAGTTGGCCGATTCAATGTCCAAACCGCGCGTGGGATGTTCCATGAGGAGCAATTTTAATTTTTCAGGGAACATCGCTAACAGCACCCGCTGTTGGTTGCCGCCCGATAGGGATTCAACCGTCGAGGTGGGTCGTCCCTTGATCGAGTAATGTTTCACTTCCGCGGCGCTGTAGGCTTCGGCCTTCTTCCAATCGATGAAGAAGCGTCGATCCTTGCCGCTCAAGACAAAGTGCTCGGTGATGGTCATGCCTTGCACTAAGCCCTCTTCCAGGCGGCCGGCGGGCAAATAGTGCACGCCATCGGTCAGGAATTTGTGGTAGGTGCGGCGCGTCAACTTCTGCCGCTTGACCCAAACGTCGCCTTTGTTGGGATCGAGCAAGCCCACGCAGGCGCGCAGCATCAAGCGCTGGCCGCTGCCTTCCAATCCCGCCAGACCGATCACTTCGCTCTCGCGCACGTCGATGGAGAGATCTTCAATCGTGAGCAGGCTGTCCTTCAACGTAATGTGATCGAGTTGGAGCACGGGGTCGCCCAGCGGCACATCGGGCCGTTCGTCCAGCGTAATGACCTGGCCAAACATCATCTCGACCAGTTTGGCCGCTGGGACAGGCATATCGGCCTCGCCGATAACTTTGCCGCGCCGCATGACGGTGATGCGCCCGCACAGTTGCTCAACTTCTTCCAATTTGTGCGAGACGAAGATCACGCTCATGCCCTGCGTGGCCAGCGTGCGCAGCGTCTCGAAGAGTTTGATGCGCTGCGGTGCGCTGATGCCCGTCGTCGGCTCGTCCAAGATCAGCACTTTCGCGCCCAGCCACAACAGGCGCGCGATTTCCAATTGCTGCCGTTCGCCCACGGTGAGCGATCGGGCCGGGGCATCGGGATCAAGCGCGAAGCCGAATTGATCGCACAAGCGTTTCAACTCAGCGCGCGCGGTGGCGTAATTCAGGCGCGCCTTTGACGGATTGCCCAGCACAAAATTGTCGATGACTTTGAAGGGCAAAAAGACCAGCGGGTCTTGATGCAGCATCCCCACGCCGTAGCGAATGGCATCGGCGGGCGAGTTGATGTGCGCCTTCTGGCCGTCGAGGATGATGTCGCCGCCATCGGCTTTGATGAAGCCGGACAGCACTTTCATCAGCGTGGATTTGCCCGCGCCATTTTCGCCCAGCAGACCGTGCAGCGTGCCGGACTCGATCGTGAACGTGATGCCGTCGTTGGCGTGGAGTTTGCCGTAGTGCTTGTGGATGTCGCGCAGTTCAAGTCGCATTGGCCCCTCACCGAGGTGTTGATGTCTGCTGAATAATTAGACGGATAGCCGATAGCGATGCTACCGGCTATCCGTTTCATCCAGTGCTAACTGCGGGTCACAACTTACTTGTTGGCCACGCTCGCGCCGAGCATGTTTTCCAGCAATTGCGGCGTGTACCAGATTTGCAGGTCGGTGGCTACTTCGCCGTCTTTCAGGAAGACCGACTTATCCTGGAAATTCAGCGGGCCTTTGAACAGATTGATCGAGCCGTTGGCCAGACCGGCGGTGAATTCGTCCAGCTTGGTGGCATTATCGGCCGACAACGCCGTGCCCTTCACAAAGCCGACCGCGCTGGTGTCCGGATTGTTGATGTCTTTCCAATCGGGACCGTTCCACTCGAAGGTGGCCTTGAACGAGCCGTCGATGGCGGCCTGGGCGGCCTTCAAGTACGCCGGACCCCAGTTGAAGTACGGAACGCCCAGGCAAATCTTCGGGGATTGATCGCAGGCGCCCTTGTAGTCATAGGGAATCGCCCAGACTTTGTCGCCCTTTTCTGACCGCTGGCCGGTTACGACC
>JAGOBP010000626.1 GCA_017999195.1 Thermoflexales bacterium | reverse complement strand
TGGTGCGCGATGAGCATGGCCGCAAGATGAGCAAGTCGCTGGGCAATGCCATCGACCCGATCGCGCTGCTGGACGAATTCGGCACGGATGCCTTCCGCTTCACGCTGTTGACGGCGGGTTCGCCGGGTAATGATTTGAATCTCGGTGTGAGCCGCATCGAATCGAATCGCAACTTCGCGAATAAGATTTGGAACATGGCTCGTTTCGTGATTTCAAATCTCGACGATCAAACAACCGATTACCAATTACCAACTACCGGTTACTCCTTACCCGATCGTTGGATCTTGTCCCGCCTGAATGCCACCATCGCCGGAGTGACGCACTTGCTGAATGATTATCAATTCGGCGAAGCGGGCCGCGTGGCCTATGACTTCCTGTGGGGCGATTACGCCGATTGGTACATCGAACTTTCGAAGATCGCCTTGAATTCCGGCGATGCGGCAGCGAAGGCGCGCACGCAAGCCGTGCTGGTGCATGTCCTGGATCGGACGCTGCGCTTGCTGCATCCCTTCATCCCGTTCGTGACCGAGGAAATCTGGCAGAACCTGAAGGCCGCCGCGAACCGCTCGGATTGGGGCGAAGCGCTGATCATGGCCGAGTGGCCGCAAGCGGGCGAAGTCGATCCGCAAGCCGAAGCCGACATGGCGCTGTTGATGGATGCGATTCGCGCCATCCGCAATGCCCGCGCCGAACGCAATGTGGAAGTGGGCAAGAAACTCGCCGTGATGATCATCTCGGCGGAGAAGGCCGCGTTGTTTGAAGAGCAGCGCGCCGCCTTGAGTTTCCTCGCCCGCATCGACGCCGATGTGTCCTTCGTCGGCGATCACCTCGACGCGATTCCGCAGGGTGCGTTGCCCATCGTGCTGGGCGCGGCCACGATCTATCTGCCACTCTCGCAGATGATCGATGTGGCGGCAGAGCGAGCGCGACTGACGAAAGAGCAGAAAGACCTTAATGCCCAGATCGAACGCTTGACTAAGTTGCTCGGCAGCGACTTCGTCAACAAAGCGCCCGCCGCTGTGGTGCAGAAAGAGCGCGAGAAGTTGCTCGATTATCAGGGTCGGGTGGGGAAGTTGAGGGAGCAGATCGAGCGGTTGGGATAGGAAATTTCACCGCAGAGACACGGAGGCAATCACAGTGCCTCCGTGTTTTTATTTCTGCCAGATGTGCGATTACCCCTCCGCCAAAAACCGCCGCATCTCCTCAGCCACGATGTCGGCCTGCTGAATGAAACACAGGTGATGCCCATTGGGGATTTCCACAATTCTCGCCTGCGGCACCCTGCGGCGATACTCCTCAATCCATGCCCGAAGCCAGGGCGTGCGGACCGTGTCGAAAAACTCGATGGCCTGTGCTTGCTGCTCGGTTGACATGAACTCGGCGAGAAAGGCCGCGCCTTCCGTCAACGCAAAGAAACTGAGCACCGGCGCTTGGATTTGCGCATCTTCCGGGACATAGTGGACGATCGTTTCATGAAGCGCCGCGCCAATCGCGTCGGACATCTTGTCCACGATCTTGCCCTCGGCGTTGAATGTGACCGAATGCAAAACCTCCACGTCCATCATCTCGTCCCAGATCGCTGCCAGCGCCGGACTGGCGCGCTTGAGGGCGGCGATATAGTCTTCGAGAGTGTAGTGATCATCATTCGCGTCCGGCGGTTGAATGTGGGCCAGCGGATTCTTGTCCTGCATCGTCTTGAAGGCCGGTGCGGTGCGATCGTAAGCGGCATCCAGATACACCAGCTTGAGCACGCGCTGCGGATATACCACTGCGAAATGGCTTAGCTCGATGCCTGCCATAGAATGCCCGACCAGAATGATTTGCTCAATCTTGAGCGCGTCCAGGAATTGCCGAATATCCTCGATCAACGTGTCGAGGTCATACCCGGTTTCAGGATAATCGGACTGGCCGTGTCCGCGCCGGGTCAGCGCCAGAACGCGGAACCGATCGACAAAGCGCGGTGCAAACTGATCGAAGATGTGGGCCGACGTGCCTAGGCCCGCTAAAAACAAGAGCGCCGGTCCGTCACCACCCCAATCCAGGTAATGCAAGTGGATACCGTTGACGTTCACAAAGTCACTGCGATGCGGGGAGGTGTCCATGGCGGTCTCGCTTTATCTGAGGGTCTGCAACCTGACTGCTATAATCACGTCGATCTTCTGGACTGAGTTTAACATGCTGCGTCGATTGATCAAACGCCTCTTCATTACCCTCTTTTTGCTAGGCGCGATTGGCACGATCACCGTCATCGCCTTCAACCTGATCACGCACGCCACCTATGCCGCGCAAATGTATCCCTCGGCGGCGACTGTGCCGACTGATGCGCCACGCGATGTATCGCGCCGTGTTGCCATCGTCTTTGGGGCCGGGCTGACACGCTCGGGCGGGCCGACCCCGGTGTTGTACGATCGGGTGGCGACGGCCGCTGATCTCTATCAGCGCGGCTTGATCGATACGTTGCTCCTCACGGGCGATAATCGTTTTGAAAATTACAACGAACCCGAAGCGATGCGTCAAACGGCCTTAAAATTAGGCGTCCCCGAGAGTGCGCTCGTGCTGGATTATGCGGGCCGCCGCACCTACGATAGTTGTTTCCGCGCCCGATCGATCTTCGGCGTCGAACGCGCCATCCTGGTGACTCAGGCCTTCCATCTTGATCGGGCCATGTACCTGTGCGCGGCGTTCGGCATCGACTCGATCGGCGTGATGGCCGATCGGCGCGACTACGCCGCCAGTTCAGAAACGTGGTGGTCCATCCGCGAAGCCGCC
>JAGOBP010000625.1 GCA_017999195.1 Thermoflexales bacterium | reverse complement strand
CGTCGTCGTTGAATAAGTGTACCCCACTTTTGGTCGTCATAGACAAGCGGTGTACAATACAATTATCTTCAGTCTTTCAGCGCGAGGTCAGTCATGAGCGAAGTAAATTACATCGTCGTCACGCACCTGCTGCCGCAAGACGCCACCCTGGAGGAATGGCTCTACGTCGCCGCGGCGGCCTTTGAACAGCGTCAATCCATTGTGCTCAGCGCCGATGACGCCAAGCGGCTGGTGGCCGCCGGTTTGCCCGGCAGCAAAGTCATCGTGTGGGGCGCACCGCGCTGGACCAGCGGTGACATCGTGGCGTGGCTGGGCGTAGACTGCGAACTGCGCACCTTCCCGGCCAGCCTGCCGTTGACGTATAGCTGGTATCTCTATCCGGCTTTGTCGCCGTATGCCGCGCACAACGCTGTCGCCACCCAGCACGGCGCGACGCAACAACAAAGTTTCAGCCAAACACACGATTAAACGGCCGCACCCGCACCCTTCGTTCAGCGTGATCTAACCGCAGGTCTCGTTTGCTCAACGCCGCGCCATCGAGAGGCTTATGGACATCGTCAAAATCGACCCCGCCAACCGCCGCGACGCACGCCGCTTTCTGGATTTTCCCTTTCGACTGTACCGCCACATTCCGCAGTGGGTGCCGCCCTTTGAGAGCGACGCGCGCCGCATGCTCGATCGACGGCAGCATCCGTTCTATCAGCATTCGGAAGCCGCGTTCTTGATCGCGCAGCAGGCCGATCGCGTGGTGGGCCGCCTGGCCGTGTTGGACAATCGGCGCTACAACGCTTTCAATCACACGCGCACGGCGTTGTTTTATCTCTTCGAAGCCGAAAACGATTTCGAGATTTCACGCGGCTTATTCGCCGCCGCGTTTGAGTGGGCGCGCGCGCGCGGCCTGACGGTGATGACCGGCCCGAAAGGTTTTACGGCCCTCGACGGGATGGGCTTGCTGGTCAAAGGCTTTGAGCATCGGCCCGCGCTGGGCATCGCCTACAATCCGCCGTACTACGGCCCGATGTTGGAAGATGTGGGTTTCGCGCCCGACGGCGACGTGGTGTCGGGCTATCTGGACGCGCACAACCTGCATTTTCCGCAGAAAATTCACGATGTGGCCGCGCTGGTGCAGAAGCGGCGCGGCCTGCGCGTGGCGCGCTTCACGTCGCGCCGAGAATTGCTGAGTCTGGTGGAACCGCTGAAGCGGATGTACAACGCTACGCTGGGCGGCACGGTAGGGAATGTGCCCCTGACCGATGACGAAGTGCAAACCATCGCCGATCAACTGACACGCTATGCCGACCCGCGTCTGATCAAGATCGTGATGAAGGACGACGAACTCGTCGGCTTTCTGTTTGCGTATCCCGATGTGTCGGCGGCCGTGCGGCGCACCAAGGGCAAGCTATGGCCCTTCGGCTGGATCGATTTACTATTGGAATTCAAGCGCACCAAGTGGGTCAACATCAACGGCGCGGGCATCGTGGAAAAGTATCGCGGCGGCGGCGGCACGGCGCTGCTCTTTTCTGAAATGGAGAAGAGTGTGGTTGACGGCGGCTTCGATCACGCGGATTTAGTTCAGATCGGCGCGGACAACGACAAGATGCAGCGCGAAGTGGGCAGCCTGGGCATTGACTTTTACAAAGTACACCGGTTGTATCGCAAACAACTCTAATCCATTAGACCTTTGCCCGCGGCACACATCGGGTTAAAATTGGCCGCATCTCACTCGTCACTCATCACTCGTCACTCATCATGCTCGATCTCGCCATCGTCATCGTCAACTACAACGTCTGCGATCTGCTCCGCGATTGCTTGAAATCCGTCTACGCCAGCACCGGCCTGACCTTCGAGGTGTGCGTCGTCGATAACGCTTCACCCGACGACAGCGCCGACATGGTGGCGCGTGAATTTCCGCACGCCAAGTTGATTCGCAATGCGGAAAACATGGGCTATGCGGCAGCCAATAATCTGGGGCTAAAGTATTTTGGATTTGGGACTCAAGGCTCAGGGATCGGAGATCAGGGTTCAAGCCGCTCGACGCTGCGCGCGGCGCACACCGCCTTGCCGCGCTACGCGCTGCTGCTCAATCCCGATACCGTCGTGCCGCCAGAGGCCTTCGCGCAGATGATCGCGCTGATGGATCAGAATCCGGCGTTCGGCGTCAGCGGCCCCAAGTTGGTGCGGCTGGACGGCTCGCTGGATCTGGCGTGTCGGCGCGGCTTCCCCACTGTCGAGGTGTCTTTCTGGCGACTGACCAAGTTGAGCAAACTCTTTCCCAGGAGCCGCCGCTTTGGCCGTTATAATATGACCTACTTGGATGCAGATCAACCCGCCGAAATCGATTCCGTGGTGGGTGCATTCATGCTGGTGCGGCGCGAGGCTATCGAGCAGGCGGGCTTGTTGGACGAGATTTTCTGGATGTACGGCGAAGACCTGGATTGGGCGTATCGCATCAAGCAGTGCGGCTGGAAAGTGTACTATTATCCGCGCGTGATCGTGCAGCACATCAAGCGCGCCTCCAGCGGCCAGTCGAATGCGGGGGCGGCCAAAGCGAAGTATGAGTTTGATCGGGCGATGTGGCTGTTTTATCGCAAACACTATCAGGCGGCCACCTCGCGCCCGATCGATTGGCTGGTGCGTTTAGGGTTGGGCCTGAAGGGCGGGCCGCAGCTGCGCGCCGAGATGAAACCGGCAGGGCTATGAAGAACAATCGGGTACGCACGTTATTTGTGATTGGGCTGATGGTCACCGACGCGGCGATGATCGCGCTGGC
>JAGOBP010000624.1 GCA_017999195.1 Thermoflexales bacterium | reverse complement strand
GCGTAGGCCGGATTCAGGGTGTCTGGTTTGCCCAACCAGCCCAACTTCAGCACCGCGGGTTCGGCCGCAGGCGCGGGCGCGCTCGGGGCGGCGGGGTCAGTCGGTTTGGCGGCTGGCGCGGCGGGTGTCGGAGTCGCGGCCGGGCCGCAGGCGGTCAACAGCCAGCTAACAATCAGCAACCACACACTCCAGGTTGCATAGCGGCGACGAGCGGGTGAACGTGACATGTCTCCTCCTTATATGTCAACGCACGATCTGCATCAGGTGGACAATCACGCAAGCAGGGTCGATCTACTGGCCCCAACCAAGTTCGGCCTGATTATAGCATCCGCATTTGAGAAGTCAATGAAATCCCAACGTTTTGACAATACAAGCCAAACGCAAAAAAAGCCCAAATCTTGTAAGATGCAGCTGCCTCAATTAGCCCAAACCCAACAAGGATGGTAAACTATGCCTAAATCACTGACGACCGGTGACGTAGCCCGCGCCTGCCAGGTTAGTCAGGCGACCGTTGTCAACTGGATTCGCGGCCGTGGCTTGCCCGCCTACACGACACCGGGCGGTCACTATCGAATTCAGGCGACCGATTTACACCAGTTTGCGGCACACTATCAGATGCCCATTGACTGGCTGCTGATTGGCGTGCAGCCCGATCAGGATTTGCGCCCATGACCAAGAAGATACTCATCGTCGAAGACAACGCCATGAATCGCGCGCTGCTGATGGCCATCTTGAAACCCGACGGTTACGAGCTGCTGACCGCCGAAAACGGCCAGATCGGGGTGGAAGTCGCCACGCGCGAACTGCCCGATCTGATCTTGATGGACGTGATGCTGCCCGTCATGAACGGCTACGATGCCACCCGCAAAATCAAAGCCAATCCGGCCACGCGCCACATCCCGATCGTGGCGGTGACGGCGAACGCGGTCCCCACCGAACGCGATCGCGCCCTGGACGCCGGCTGCGACGGCTACATCACCAAACCCGTTGACACGCGCGCCTTGCCCAACCAGGTCAAACTCTTTCTGCGCTAATGGGGACATTGGCCGCTTGATTTCAAAGCCGGGGGACTTGCCGCATGCCGCTTGACGAGACCTTCATCGCTCTCTGTCCCGAAGCCATCATCGGCCTCGACACGCGCTATCAGATTTGCGTCTTCAATCCGGCGGCGGAGCGGCTCTTTGGGCACAGTGCCGCCGAGTTGCTGGGTCAGTCGCTCATGCGGCTGGTGCCAGAGCGATTTATCGATCGGATACAATCAATCCTGATTCCGCAGCCCCCGACCGAAATGGTTGCGCAGTTAAGCGGTCGCTATCATGAATGGGCGGCCGTGCATCGGGATGGCCGCGAGTTGACGCTGGATGTCGCCGTCAGCCTGATCGATGACGAGCCGTGCCGGATATTGGCCTTCGCCCACAACATCACGGCCCGCAAGCAAGTCGAAAATCAACTGCGCCAGTTATGGCACGCCATCGAACAAAGCCCCACCACGATCGTCATCACCAATCCCGACGGTCAGATTGAATACGCCAACCCCAAATTTACGGCCACCACGGGCTACACCCTGGGCGAAGCGCTGGGCCAAAATCCCCGCATCCTCAAATCGGGTCACACCACGGCCGCCGAATACACCGAACTCTGGAACACCATCACATCCGGCCGGGAATGGCACGGCGAATTCCGCAATAAAAAGAAAAGCGGCGAACTGTACTGGGAGTGGGCGTCGATCTCGCCCATCCTCGATGCGCAGGGCGAAACGATCAACTATCTCGCCGTAAAAGAAGATATCACCGCGCGCAAAGCCGCCGAAGCCGCCCTGCACGCTGAACGCGACCTGATCGCAGCCGTGCTGGACACGGCTGGCGGGTTGTTAGCCGTGCTCGATCGGACCGGGTACATCCTCCGTTACAACCGCGCCTGCGAACGACTTACCGGCTACACGCTGGCCGAGGTTCAAGGCCGCCCCTTCTGGGATATTTTTCTGCCCCCGGAAAACAGAGACTTTATCAAGATCGCCTTTGAAGCGCTGACGCCCGATCAACTGCCAAACGAAGCCGAATCCGAAGTCGTGACCAAAGACGGTCAGCGGCGGTTGATTAGCTGGTCCAATAGCGGGCTGTTCGATACGACCGGCGCGATCACGCACATTATCGCCAACGGCGTTGACCTGACCGAACGGCGGCGCACCGAAGAAGCCCTGCGGCAAAGTCTCGTCTCCAATCGCGTCTTGCTTAACGCCATTCCAGATTTGATGTTCCGGATCAGCCGCGACGGCATCTATTTGGATTACAAGGCCAGCGACCAGGTTGAATTGTATCTGCCGCCCAATGAATTTCTGGGCAAGCGCATGATCGATGTGATGCCCGGCGAATTTTCGCGGCAAGCCATGCATGGCATCGAGGTGGTGCTGGGTGCAGGACGCGGGCGCAGCCAGTCGTTTGAATATCAACTGCCGATTGGCGGCCAGCTCCGCCATTACGAGGCCCGGATCACAGCCAGCGGCCCCGATGAAGTCCTGGTGCTGATTCGCGAGATCACCGATCGCAAGCGGGCGGCCGACGCCGAGAGCGAGCAGCGCGTCCTGGCGGAAGCCCTGCGCGACACTGCCGCCGCCTTGAACAGCAGTCTCAATCTCGACGAGGTGCTCGATCGGATTTTGGATAACGTCGGGCAGGTGGTGCCGCACGATGCCGCCAACATCATGCTCATCGACAACGGCCTGGCCAAAGTCACCCGCGCGCGCGGCTACGACAAATTGGGCTTGCACGAGTGGGTG
>JAGOBP010000097.1 GCA_017999195.1 Thermoflexales bacterium | reverse complement strand
ATCTACGTTGGAGCGGGGACTTCCGGGCGACTGGGTGTGCTGGACGCGGCGGAAATGCCGCCGACGTTTGGCACCTCACCCGAACTCGTGCGCGGCTTGATCGCGGGCGGATACACGGCCCTCACCAACTCGATCGAAGGTGCAGAAGACGACGAGGCGCAAGGCCAACGTGAACTCGAAAACCTGGGCGTAACAGCGGCCGATGTCGTTGTCGGCTTGACGGCCAGCGGCCGCACACCGTACGTCATCGGCGCGTTGCGCGCAGCCCGATCGGTTGGGGCGTTGACCATCGGGTTGGCCTGCAACCGCCCCGCCCCGCTGCAAACGGTCGCCGACATTTACATCGCCCCGCTCGTCGGCCCTGAAGTAATCGCTGGTTCAACTCGCTTAAAAGCGGGCACAGCGGAAAAGATGGTGTTGAATCTCATCAGCACGGGCACGATGATTCACCTTGGAAAAACGTATGGCAATTTGATGGTCGATGTTCAGCCGACAAATGCCAAGCTGCGCGTGCGTGCTCAGCGCATTGTGGAGCGCGTGTGCGGGCTTGGTCCTGAGGCTGCGGAAAAACTTCTGGCCGACTGTGGCGGACACGTCAAGACCGCACTCGTCGCAGGTTTGGCGGACATTTCATCAGAGGCGGCACGCCGCCGCTTGGCGCAAGCGAATGGCTCGGTTCGCGCGGCCCTGAATATCAGCGGAGATTGATTTTAGGATGAACGATCTGATCATCGGCATCGATGGCGGCGGGTCGCGCACGCGGGCGTGTCTGGCCAATTTGCGCGGCGAAATAGTGGGCGTCGGCGAGGCGGGCACGTCGAATCCGCTGGGGGCTGGTCTGGATGCGGCCAAACGCGAACTCGCACAGGCGGTGCGGCAGGCATTCGACGCGGCGCAGATCGCACCGCAGCGCGTCGCGGCCGCGTGTCTGGGGCTGGGCGGAGCGGGACGCAGCCGCGAGCAAGAAGCACTTGTCACCTGGGCGCGGGACGTGATGGCCGATCGGGTGCGGGTGGTGAACGACGGCGAGATTGCACTCGCGGCGGCCACTTCAGAGAACTGGGGTGTCGCTCTGATTGCAGGCACAGGGTCGCTGGCCTGGGGCAGGAATCGCGCCGGTCAAACAGCGCGGGCCAGCGGCTGGGGCTATCTGCTGGGCGACGAAGGCAGCGGCTTTGATCTGGCGCGGCGGGCGCTGCGGGCCATCATGCAAGCGGCGGACGGTCGCGCCGAACCGACCGAACTGCGTGACGCTGTATTGCGATTTATGAATCTGTCGTCCCCAACGGAAATCGTTGCGTCTATTTACGGGCAGCCGATTAAGCCCGCCGAAATCGCGCGGCTCGCGCCCTTGGTCATCGAGGTTGCCGGGCAGGGCGATCGGGTCGCACAACGATTGGTCCAACAGGCCGGAGAGTCACTCGCCCAGGCGGTTGAGGCGGTGAGTCGCGCATTGGGTATGACGCAGGCCATTCCGCTGGCTCTGACGGGTGGCTTGCTGCTCGGTGCGCCCCTCTTACGCGCCCACGTGATCGACGCGTTAGGGGCGCATGGCTGTGAATACACGCCTGTAACACTCATTGATCAACCGGTGCTTGGAGGCGTCCGTCTCGCCCGGGAACTTGCCTTACAGGAGTCGATCTGATGTGGCCTGAACATCCCAGCCTGGACTTGATGATCGCGCAAATGATGATGGTGGGCTTTCGCGGCTTGACCCTGACCGCAGACAACCCCATCGTTCAAGATATTCGAGAGCGTCAAATCGGCGGAGTCTTTCTATTTGATTATGATGTGCCCACGTCAAGTTTCGGACGCAACGTTCAGTCGCCGGATCAAGTTCGCGCGTTGACGACTGAGATTCAAAATCTCGCCGCAATCCCGATGTTGATCGGCATCGATCAGGAAGGCGGTCAGGTCGCGCGCTTGAAGACCAGTACGGGCTTCCCGGCAACCGTGTCCGCGCAGTATTTGGGATCGGCCAACGACTTTAGCCTTACGCGACAATACGCAGAGCAGATGGCCGTCCTGCTGGCCGGGCTGGGCATCAATCTGAATCTCGCGCCCGTGGTGGATGTCAATCTCAACCCTCAGAATCCCATCATCGGCAAACGCGAGCGCAGTTTCTCGGCTGATCCGGCCATCGTCACGCGTCATGCGCTTGAATTACTCAACGCGTTCCATCGACACAACGTGCTGGGAACGCTCAAGCACTTTCCCGGCCACGGCAGCTCGACGGACGATTCACATCTGGGCATCGCGGATGTAACCGGTACGTGGTCGCCCGAGGAATTAGAGCCTTATCGAAAGATCATCGCCGCCGGACAGGCGGATGTGATCATGACGGCGCACATCTTCAATGCCAATTTCGATCCTGAGTATCCGGCAACGCTATCCAAGTCGATCGTTACGGGTCTCTTGCGCGACAAGCTTGGTTACGACGGCGTGGTGATGTCGGATGATTTGCAGATGGGGGCGATCCGGCGGTACTATGATCTGCCAACCGCCATTCGATTGGCCCTCGATGCGGGCGTTGATATTTTAGCGCTGGGTAACAATCTTGAGTTTGCGCCTGATCTTGCCGCACAGGCGATCGCCATCGTCAAGCAACTGGTGCAAGCAGGCACCTTGACCGAGGCGCGGATCCATCAATCGCATGCGCGGATCCAGCAACTCAAGAACCGTCTTTGACTCGCGTTTTGACCCTTGATTCGCACGCGTTAACCACGCTCAAATTCCTTGGCGCACGAGTTTTCTGGCCCTAGCTGTCTAGTCGCACCATAGCGCCACATCTTCAGTTTGCCTTTTCTGGCGCGTCAAGGCTGATTGCATTGACACCTTGTCGTGCCAGCCCGCGTCATCAAAATCCCAGAGAGTAGCCCTTTGCTACCGCAAGTCTGTAGCCGCAGGGATTGATGCAGGCCAGTCACTTTGCCTCGCGATTGGTGGCGCAGGCATCGAGATTAGACGCCAATAGCGCGGATCAGCCATATCGGTGAGATGCGACACTCAATTGGGCGCGGTGAATTGCGTCAGGGCTTGCACCAGCAGCGTGGTGAACAACTTCAGATGCTGGTCAATCCGCCCCGGAAAAGTGGCTTCGAGGTAATCGATGGTGTCGAAGCGCGTATGACGGATCAGGCCGTGTTCGCCGTAGTTCACCGCCACTTGCGTGGTGCCGTCCTGATCGCCCAGCGTCCAATTGGTCGCCTCGAAATAAACAAAGGGAATGCCCGCGCGTTGGAAGGCATCATAATCGGCGCATTCGCACGGCGTCCCATCCGCGTTGTCCATGTCCTTGGCTGTTTTGCCTTCCAGTTCCAGCCCCTGATTTTGAGCCGTTTTCAGCAGCCAATCGCGCAGGCTGTCGGGCGTGCCCGCATCGCCATACACGTAAGCGATGTCGCCCGCGATCAGACTATCGAGGTTGATCATCGCGACCACATTCTGAATGTCCGACTTGCTGAGTTGCTCGACGTAGTAACGCGAGCCATTCAGATCATTTTCTTCCGCGCCAAAGGCGATGAAGCGCAGCGTGTACGGCGTGTCGATCGACTTCACTTCTTCGGCGGCGGCCAGCAGCACCGCCACGCCCGAGGCGTTGTCGTCGGCCCCCTGCCCGTCTTCCGGCGAATCGTAGTGCGCGCCGATGATGATTTCGCGCGACGAGCGGCCGGGCTTCAGCGCGATCACATTGGCCGAGGTCAGGTCTTGATTATCTTCGGCAGTGAATGGAAACGATTGAACCTGGGTCTTATACCCGAATGCCTTAAACGTCGTCAAAATATATTGCGCGGCCTGAGCCTCTTCCGGCGAACCAGGCAGGCGCGGACTGCTGGTGCCAGCCAGGGCCATCAGATGTTGACGCGCTCCGATCGCGGCCGCCGGAGCGATCGGGCGGGCGGTGGCCGCGGGCTGGGGCGCAGCCACCACCGGCGTCTCAGCCTTCGTCGGAATCCGCCGCGCGCGCAGGGCACCGGGCGTGACCGTCGTTTCCGAGAGCAATCGTGCCGCGGTCGAACTGGGGCTGGCGGGCTGCGCGCACGCCGTGAGCAGCAACACACACAGACTTAACACACCACAGATTTTATGGCTGGTTCGCATGATGGCCTCGTTTGCTGATTAGCGGCTCGACCCCGAGAAATAAGCCTCGATCATTTGGGCCTGTCCGTCGATTTGAACGATGTCGGTTAAGATCGCTTGATCTAAATTAGTCTGCTGCAAGTTGCAGCCGCTCAGCGTCACACCGGCCAGATACGTGTCGGTGAGGTTGGCCTGTCGGAAGTCGACACCCGCCAGCATGGCCGTCCACAGCGTCCCGCCTTGCAAGCCCGCAAAGCGCGTGCTGCTGAGGTTGGCCTGCGTCAGGATCGCGCCATTGAGCCAGGTGCCGTCGAGTTGCGCGGCGCTCAGGTCGGCCGACTCCAGATGCGAGCCGCCCAGATCCATGCCGATCATGTTTGAGCCGATGAAGGTGGCCTGAGTCAGATTCGCGCCGTTCAGCGCCAGATCGTACAGGTCCGCCCCGTTGAGTTTGGCCCCGATCAGACTGCTGCCGCTCAAATCGCCGTGCGTGATCGACACGCCGTTGAGCACCGCCCCATCGAGGTTGGCCCCGCTGACCAGCGCGCCATCGAGTTTGGCGCCGCTCAGGGCCGCGTTGGTCAACGTCGCACCGGTCAAGTTCGCGCCGCTCAGGTCCAGCCCGTTCAACGACGCGCCCGAAAAATCCACGCCGATCAAGCGGCTGTGTTTGAAGACTGTGCCCACGGTTTTGACGTTGGTAAACGCCACGCGCGTTAAAACGGCTTCGGTCAAATCGGCCGCGCTTAAATCCGCGCCGGTCAAGATCGCGCCGGTGATGCGGGCTTTTTTGAGGTCCGCGCCGATGAGATTGGCGTTGGTCAAATTAGCCGTGTTGAGGTTGGCCTCTTGCAAATTCGCGCCTTGCAAATTGGCCCCGGTCAAATCGACGCCCTGCAAATTGGTGCGGCTTAAATTGGCTTTGGTCAAAATCAACCCGCGCAGATCGGCATTCTGCAAGTTGCGGCCGCTCAGGTTTTCTCCGGCGCAATTGGGCGCACAACTGGGCTGCGCGCTGCACCCGGCGATGAGCCAGGCCAGCAGGATGAGGCCGAGCAGGCGACCGAATGACATTGAATTCCGCATGGATCAGTCCTCGCTGAAGACGGCGCAAACCGGGACTTCAAAATCCTCGGGCCAGTGCGTCTGCCGATTGTACCGCGCCCCACACAAGTTTGCATCTTTGGCCAGCGCCGCTTGCGCGGCCTGATTCAACGCCGTGATCACCGCGTCAGTGTCGATCATCGCGGTGTCCACAAAGTCTTGCAACAGGAAGATCGCGCCATCCAAATCAGCGCCGCGCAAGTCTGCGCCGCTCAAATCCGCGCCGACAAAGTTGACGCCGCGCAAGTCCGCGCCTTGCAAATTGGTGCCGCTCAAATCGGCGGCGTATAGACTGGCCCCGCTCAAATTGGCTGAGGTCAAATCGCTGCTGGTGAGGTTGGTCCTGTTCAGCCACGCGCCCGCCAACGTGGTCTGCGTCATGATCGAGCCGCTGGCGTTCGCGCCGCTTAACGTCGCACCGCTCAGATCAGCGTGACTTAGATCGATGCCGCTGATGTTGGCGCGTTCCAGAATGACGGCATTCAACTGCATGCCGCTCAAATTCACGCCGATCAATTCAGCGGCGGTCAGGTTCACGCCCTTCAACACGGCCTGATTCATGATCGCGCCCGTGAGATCGGCTTGCGTCAAATCCGAACCGGTGAAGTCGGCGCCGCTCAAGTCAGCATGATCCAACTGCGCTTTGGTCAAATCCGCCCCGAACAGAATCGCGCCCGTCAATTGCGTCTTCACCAAATTGGCTTCGATCAGATTTGCGCCGCTCAGATCGCTCTGGCTGAGATTAGCTCCGGCCAGATTGGCCTTGCGCAGATTGGCCTCCATCAGCCGGGCCTGGCTCAAGTTCACATTCTCCAGGCTTTTTCCGGTCAAATCGGCGGCCACACATTCAGCCGGACAGCCGCGCGGCAAGGCGGGCGCACAGCCGGTCAGTCCCATCAACGCGCTCAGCAGGCCAATGATCAATACTAACGTCTTCGGAATTTCCTGTCCAGGATGAGAAAGCCGCACGCCAAGTGGCAAAGAGGCAAAGATTTCAAGGCTTTTCTTTGCTGCTTGGCGGCTTGCCCATGTCTTCAGCCCAGCGGGCTGAAGTGGGCCGCTGGCGAGCGTGAGCCGCTTTGGGTTGTGCCTGGACGGGCCAGACCTTAAAGTAAGATGATTCATGGGACGGGCGTCTCAGTGGGCGTTCGCGTCGGAACGGGCGTTGCCAGCGGCGCGAAGTCGGGCACTGGCGTCGCCGCGGGTGTGGCGGGCATCAGCGTTGGGAGCGGCAAAAAATAAGGCGCGTTGTTGGGCACCAGCATCGCCTGAATGTTCGGTGCTAACTTATCAACGTAGCGCAGCGTGATCAAATCGGGATTGAGTTTCAGCGCCTCGGCCAGCAGTTTCAGCGCATCGGCTTCGGCCTGCGCCTTGATCAGCACGCTTTTCGCTTCGTGCTGTTTTTGCGCCACTTCCTGCAAAGCCACCTGCTTCGCTTCGACGGCCGCCGCATATTCATCGGAGAACGCGATATTTCTCAGCACGAAATGATCCAGGATGATGCCCTTGTCGTTGAACCACGTGCGCGTCTCGGCTTCCAACGCTTGCTCAATGTCCAAGCGTTTGGAACTGTTGACCTCATCCACGGTGTATTGCGAGACCTGCGTCCGCACGATGCCGCGCACTGCCGGGCGGATGAAGTCGCTGATGTAGCGATCCTGCCAGTCGATATGCACGCGAATGAGTTGCTCGGGATCGATCTGGAAGATCACGGAGCAATCGAGCGACACTTCCTGCCCGTCGGATGTGCGTGCCGCGATCGAGTCGTCGCCGCGTTTCTCGCCTTCCAGCGGACTGGCCGACATCGTGTACGTTTGCATCGAAATCGGATAACGCGCCACGTCTTCCAACAGCGGCGCAATCCAGTGCAAGCCGGAGCGCAGCGGGCGGTCACGATACCCTTCACTGGACAGCAGCGAGATCACCACGGCCCCTTCGTTCGGCTCGATAAACACCAGACTCGAATTGAGCATCGACAACGCGATGACGATAAGCAACACCAGATAAAACACGCGCCCCCGCAGCAATTTGCGCAAGGCCGCGCCCAGCCCGGCGCGGATGATGAGGCGCACCACGTACACCACAACCGAGAAAATCAGCAGCAGCCACGCAACCACAGTAATGATATTCAGAGCACGATCGAGTAACATAGCGTGAGCCTCTTTTACGGATGCGCGATCACCAGCAAAGTCGCGGCGCGCCGACGCGCGCACGCCAGCGATCGAGCCAAGTTTTCCGGATCAAGCGCGCCGAAACTTTCGTCCATGATGATCAGATCAGCGTGTTGCAGCAGCGCCCGCGCGATGAAGACGCGGCTGCGTTCGCCGTGCGACAACTGCCAACCGTTTTCGCCCACCATCTGCTGCCAGCCCGCGGGCATGCGCGCCAGCAATTCGCCCAGCCCCAATTCGGCGCAAATCGTTTCGGCTTCTTTTAGATCGGCGTCGGTCGGCGGCCAGCGGCGGCCCAGCAGCAAATTGAACGCGAACGTCTCGCTAAAAATATGATTCTCATGAAATTGCGGCGCGATGACCACGCGTTGTCGCCACGCTTCATTGCCCAGACTTTGCCGATCATAACCGTGTAGCAACAACGCGCCCGATTCCGGTTGACGCAAGCCCGCGAGAATAGCCGCTAACGTGGTCTTGCCCCCGCCCGATGGGCCTTCCACCAACACGCGGTCGCCGGGCTTGATGTGCAAGTTGCAATCGTGCAAGACCTGGCGGCCTTGCGCGCGATACCGAAAGGACAGATTACGCGCGACGAGCAGCGGCTTGCGATCAGGGTCCGCGGTCGCGCCGCCGGAACGATCGGGCGCGGGTGAAGCCGCCGATCGAATCACCACCGCCGCCGCTTCCGCGGGCCGACTCGCCGCCTGAAAAATCGGCTTGATCTGTTGCCACGCCAAGCCCAACTGAATCAGCCCTTGCACGCCGAACTGAATGGCCGTAAACGCCTGATACGCCAGCAGCACGCCGCCCACACTGATGGCGAGTTTTTCCAGGCCGGTGCTGGCGCTCAGTAACGCGGGCAGCAAACTCGCCACGCCGACGATCAACCACGCCGACGGCAGCGCGGCCAAATACAAATCACTGCGATCAAATTCGCGCGATAAATCCAGATAACGCGCCAGTTCTTGATCTTCGCCCGCGTGCCAATTGTGCGGCGCTTCCTGCGCAAGTCGCGTGCGATGCCCCACCATGCGCTCGACCAGATCATTGGTCAAACTGCGATTGGCCGTCAGCCACGCGCGCCCGCGCCGATACGACCACCACCCGATCAGTCCCGTCGCCGCGCACCACGCCAACAGCGCCAGCACTTGCGCCCCGCCGCCCGCGCCTTGCGCCAGCACCCACAGCGCCACGCCCAACTGCACGACCGCAATCAACGCCGCCAGCCCGCCGCTTAGGGCCAGCATCTCCACCGCTTCCGAGTCCAGCACGCGGCCCAGAAATTGGCCCATGCCCTGCCCGCGAATCTCGTCCGGTTGCAACTTCAACAGGCCGAACAACAGGCGCTGTTTGAACATCGCGCCCGCCAGCACCGAGAGTTGCCCCTGCGCCCAACTCACCAGCAATTGACACGGAATCGCCGAAAACAAAATCAGCGCCCACGCCGACAACCACGCCGCTTCAAACGCGCCCGCCAGCACCCCGCGCCCGATCAACCCCCACGACCCGACGAGCAGCGCCTCTTGCAGCAGATACGCGCCCAACATCGTCAGCACCGGCCGCGCCAGCCGATTCAGCCGCGCCTGTTGCCACAGACTCGCGCCGGGCGACACGCGCAACAGCCACCCAATGCCGATGCGCAGCGCGCTGAGTTGTTCTTCCAGCAAAGTCTGACGGGCGCGCTCGCGGCGTTTGAGGGGGATTGAGTCCTCGCCCAGACCCGCCAACACCCGATCGACCCGCTCGCCCCACGGCTCGATCAACGGCCCGCACAGCGCGTCGCGCACCGCCTGCGCCGAGACGCGCCGCACCTTCAAATCCACGCCCAGCACCGCCACCCGCCCAAAGGCCGCCCGCGCCAACAACACCAGAAATCGCCGGGGAGCGGCTTCCGTCTCGATCGGGATACGCAAAATCGCGGGCGCAGCCGTTTGCACGAGGTGCACCATCTCGCTCAACGTCGCTTCCACCGGTTCGGCCTCGATGCCCAATCGCGCCGCGCTGACCGCCAGCCACTGTTCCTGCGCGATGTCGTCCGTGTCCGTCACCGGCGCGGCCTTATCGTCCGACACGGCCTGTGCGCCCAACGGCGTCAGGCCCGTTTGCTGCGCGGCGATTTCGAGCGCTTCAGCCAAGCGCGCGGCCGGCCAGGCCAAAACATCCAGATCCAGCAATTGAGCAGGCATGTCCTCAATTTACCATCGGCACGTGACATTTGCGTGACGCCCCGCGCGCGCCTGTTGACATCACGCCTTTGTCACGCCCCGCCTGTATGATGAAAACATCTCACGCAGAAAGGACTTGCTCATGAACATTCAACTCGATGCTCAACCCGCTGTCCAACCGCCCACCGATGTCGACGATACCTTCAACGCCTCCGCCGGCTACTTCGTCCGCACCGACCTGCGCGCTGGCTCGTGCAGCTGCGACACGCAGGGCAACTTGGTCGGTGCTGGTTGCTCCCCTAACAAACAGTCGTTGTGCCCGGAATGCAGTCGATAAGGAGACAACCACATGCCCAACCAACTTGAAATTCCCACCAACCCAATGCCTGCTGAAGTTGACACCGACCTCCGCGCCGACGAGCTGACCGGCTCTGCGGGTTACTTCGTCCGCACCGACCTGCACGCCGGCGTGTGCAACTGCGACACGACCGACCGCTCCACCCAGTGTTGCGCCATCGTCTGCTAAGGAGACTTAATGATGGAAGACCAACTCGAAGTTCAACCACTTCAAATGCCCGTTGCGACGGAAACTGAAGCCGCGCCCAATGACCTGCTCGGCTCGGCCGGCTACCTCGTCCGCACGGATCTGCGAGCCGGGAGCACCGGTCGGTCCGACCAATCAAATCTCCTCACCAG
>JAGOBP010000096.1 GCA_017999195.1 Thermoflexales bacterium | reverse complement strand
CATCGGGGCGCTGCGCGATGGGAATGGTGGACGCTTTCACTTCCTGATACCGCGGTGTGCTCATCTTAAGGGCGGCGGGCAAGTTGACCCACAATTGAAAGCCCGCGATCGCGCCGCTGGGGCCGCGCCGGGGCAGTTCTTCGTGCATGATGCCGCGCCCGCTGGTCATCCATTGCACATCGCCCGCGCTGATGAGGCCCGCATTGCCCAGGCTGTCGCGATGATGGACTGCGCCGTCTAGCATGTAGGTGACGGTTTCAATGCCGCGATGCGGGTGCATGGGAAAGCCTTGAATGGGGCCTTCGCGCGGATCGTTGAAGGCGAAGTGATCCCACAGCAAAAACGGATCGTACAGATTGCTGCGCTGCGGACTGATGGAGCGGCGCAGTTTGACGTCGGCGCCTTCGATGACGAATTGTGGTTCGATGATGGTTTTGATGGTGCGTGACATGCTTCTCTCCCCTGAGTGATTTGTTCGGCTAAAGACTGATCCACGAAGGACGCGAAGATCACGAAGAAAAACTGAGTCGTTGTCTGTGTGTCACCCCGAGCGAAGCGAGGGGTCTCTACGACGGCAGTCGAGATTCCTCAGTCGCGGAAAAGAACGCTCCTTCGGAATGACACTGGGTGTCTTTTCGTGTACTTCGTGTCCTTCGTGGATCGGTTTGTCTGCATCAAGATGATTGTACCTGATCAAAGTACCTGTTCAAAGGTAGTAGTCGGTTGTCGGCTGGCGAATGAATTCGCCGCTGATAACGAAAACACGTTGAAACGTGTTTCAACACGTTTGTCTTATCAGCCATCGAATTCATTCGATGGGCAGACCAACCAAACATAGCCACACCCAATTCATTCACCAAACACTCCATTTGCCCGCCGCCTCAAACTAGCCTACAATCGCGCCTGATTAACTGTCCATTCGAGCAGGGGGATTAGCATGGAACACTCACGACCCAGAGTTGTCATCACCGGCCTCGGCGCGCTGTCGCCGTTGGCCTTAAATGTGCCCGATTTGTGGGCGAATCTGGTGGCAGGCAAATCGGGTGTGGCGCGCATCACGCAGTTTGATGCCAGCCAGATGCCATGCCAGATCGCGGGCGAAGTGAAGGGCTTTGATCCCAGGGATTACATGGAAGCCAAAGACGCCCGCCGCATGTCGCGCGCTTCGCAGTTGGCGTTGGCCGCCACGCGTGAGGCTTTATCGGACGCCGGCCTGATTGACGGCTTTAGTGATCCTGAACGCGTGGGGGTCATACTCGGCAACGGCATCGGCGGCATCGAGAAAATCGCGGAAGCGGTGGAAGTGCAACGGCAGCGCGGCTATGACAAACTCAATCCGTTTTTGTTGCCTGCCATGTTGAGCAATTTGCCGGGCCATCACATCAGCAAACAATATCGCGCGTTGGGGCCGCTGAATACGGTGGTCACAGCCTGCGCGGCGGGCACACAGGCAGTGGGCGAAGGCGCCGAGTTGATACGGCGCGGAGCGGCCGACGTGGTCATCGCGGGCGGCGTGGAAGCGGCGATTCAAGATTTTCTCATCGGCTGTTTTTGCACCATGCGCGCTTTGCCCACGTCATACAACGATCAACCCGAACGCGCCTCGCGGCCTTTCGACAAACAGCGCGAAGGCTTTATCTTCTCGGAAGGCTGCGGCATTTTGATTTTGGAGCGGCTGGAAAACGCGCTCGATCGGGGGGCGCGCATCTACGCGGAAGTGCTGGGCCACGCAGCCTCGTCGGATGCGTACGATGTCGCCAAGCCTGATCCCGAAGGCGCAGGCGCGGTGCGCGTGATGCGCTGGGCGCTGCGCGATGCCGGTCTCACGCCCGATCGCATCGACTACATCAACGCGCACGGCACCTCGACGGCGGCCAATGATGCGGGCGAAACGCGAGCCATCAAGCAAGTGTTTGGCGAACGCGCCTACTCGATTCCGATCAACTCCACCAAATCGATGATTGGTCACACGTTGGGCGCGGCGGGCGCGCTGGAAGCGATCGTGTGCGTGCAGACCTTGCAGCATGATCTGATCCATCCGACGATCAACTACGAAGTGCCTGATCCAGAGTGCGATTTGGATTACGTGCCCAACGTAGCCCGATCGGTCCCCGTGCGCGCAACGTTGTCCAATTCGTTCGGGCTGGGCGGGCAAAATGCCAGTCTGGTGCTGGGCAAGTTTGAGGCGTAGGTAATATGGCAAATTGCATACGTGAGTCAAGGCATGGCTAATAAGATCATTCGGCTGTTTCTGATCATGCTCACACGCGGCGTAGCTGGCGCACTCGCGGGCCTGATTTTTGGCGTTGTTAGCGGCATAGTTGCAGCGCTACTGCTGGGAGTCGTAAGTGGCGATAGCCGAGCCATATTGCTGGTCATTGCGATGGTTGGTGGCGGCATTGGATCGCCAATTGTTGGTGTTGTCGTGGCGTGGTTGATGAGTATTACAGACTATCGTTCACGCACCGGAGTTGAGTGGGGCGCTGTTGGGGTGACAAGCGCACTGCTGTTGGCTTGGCCGCTTCGACTTTCGCTAGCTGCATTGCTTGTCTTCAGCGTGATGTACGCAGTCGCGGCAATCGTGGCTTATCGCGTGGTAGTTGCGCTGTTTGAGGACGACCGACAACCTAAGCGCCTTGCACTCAAAGATGTGGCGGTCTACGGCGTTTGCAGTCTTGTGATCGGTGGCACGGTTTACGGCATTTTTGAGGCGATTGAGCCGCTAATCGATTAGCGGCTCTCGTGCAGTCGGGCTGTCAGCGTGCGGCTCTGTGCCCCATTCAATCCACCACCGGCAGCGTGATCTGCACCACCACGCCCGGCCCATCGGCGCGATTGACTAGTTGACACGTGCCGTTGGCCTCCCACACCAGCGAGGCCACCAGCGACAAGCCCAGCCCCATGCCGCCAGCTTCGCCAGTCGCGGGGTCGCCGCCTTGAAAATATGGCTCCCACGCCTGTGCCAATTGTTCGGGCGAGAGCGTCAGACCGTCATCCATGACCTGGACTGTGACGGCATTCGGCTCGGGGCGGGTTACGGTCACCGTGAGGTGCGGGTTGTGCGTGGGATGGAACTTGCGCGCGTTCTCAAACAATTCGCCCAGCACCCATTCAAGCGCGGTATCAGAAATGGCAATCGGCAGGTCGCCAACCTCATCGGCCAGGCTGACCGTGATCGACGCAAAATGCAACGCCTCGCTCAACTGCCTGACCAGGGCGGGCAACAACCGCCAGGTTACCCCTTCGACGCTATGGGCCATGGACAATGAGTTGACGATCTTGAGCGCGGCATCAATGTTGATGCGCAGCTGCTCCAGATTGGTTTGATCTTCCGGCGGGGCCACGGCCAGAATGGCCGGGGGCAATTGGTGCAACTCGTGTGCCAGCACACTCAACGGCCCCAGCAAGTTAAACAGCGGCGTGTGATGCCGGGGCGAAATGGCGTGATGAAACGTGTGGGCACTGCGCCACTGGGCAATTTGCCGGGTCACATCGCACAATCGGATAATGCGCCGCCCGTCCAGACTAACGGCCTGATCGAACACCTTCACTTCCAGCCAGACCGCAGATCGACCGGGGGTTTCGGACCGCACCAGATAGCGCGGATGTTGGGGCTCTGTGGTCAACGGCCAATTGGCCCAGTGCGCAATCGGCTCTGGTCGATATTGCCGCGCGGCCGACAAGAACGTGACACTGCCCGGCGGCGTGCTGCGCTCGATCGACAGGTCCAACTGCCGCCGCGCCTGTTCGTTGGCGTACAAAATTCGATCGTGATGATCCACGATCAGGTAACCGTCTTGCGCGTGCGTCACCACCCATTCGAACTGGGCTTGTTCCAGCAGCAAGCGCCGGGAGCGATTGAGTTGCGTGATGGTGCGTACCCGGGCGCGCAGTTCCAAGCGGTCGTAGGGCTTGGAGATAAAATCATCCGCGCCGACCTCGATACCGCGCAAGCGCGAATCCCGATCATCCAGGGCCGTGATCAACAAGACCGGAATTTGGGCCGTGCGCGGATCGGCGCGTAAACGCTGGCAGACCTCAAAGCCGTCCATGCCCGGCATCATCACATCCAGCAAAATCACGTCGGGATTGATGTCGCGGGCCAGGTCAAGCGCTTGCGGGCCGGTTTCAGCCTGATGCACGTCATAGCCCTGATCGAACAACAGTCCGGCCAGCGCATCGCGGCCAACCGGAGTGTCATCGACGATCAGGAGTGTGCCGGTATTGATCATAGTTGTACTCCCTTGCATATGGCGAACGGCGCGCCGACCTTATGCCCGCGCATTTTTGCCGGGCCGCAGGTGCCAGTGTCCAGTGCGAACCTATGGGGCAATGGCTGCCCGTTAGCGTGAATAGTTGGGAAGCCAGTCGACCACCGGCAGCGTAATCTGCACCACTACGCCCGGCCCTTCGGCGCGATTGTACAACCGGCAGACGCCGTTGGCTTCCCAGACCAGCGAGGCCACCAGCGGCAGGCCCAACCCCATGCCGGACATTTCGCCGGTAAAGTATTTTTCGCCTTGAAAATAAGGCTCCCACGCGCGGGTTAATTGATCGGGTGACAGGGTCAAACCGTCATCCATGACGCGTAACGTGACAGCCTGGGCGTCGGCGGCGGTGACGGTGACCTCAACCTGCGGGGCCTGGTTGGGGTGAAACTTCTGGGTGTTTTCCAGCAGTTCGCGCAAGACCCATTCCAGCGCGTTTTCAGACAGGCCCAGCGTCAGGTCGTGAACCTCGGCGGCCACATCCACTGTGACGGCGGTCAGGCCCAGTTCGGCACTGACCCGCGCCACCAGCGGCGGCAGACACCCCCACCGGGCCGGCTCGTCGGTCTCGGTCAAGACCGGGGCATAGGCAAACTTCAACACATCTTCAACTTCCTCGCGCAAGCGCCGGGCCGCGTTTAAGGCATTGCGCGCAATCGAAGCGACCTGCGCCGGGGCGATGGGCTGCGACTCATCCAGAAGCAGATTCAGCGGCAGGGTCAGGCTGAATAAGGGCGTGCGCAGCTTGTGCGAAATGGCCGCCTGGAAACTGCGCTCGCTGCGTCGATTGGCGATTTGCTGAGTCACATCGCGCAGGCTGATCAGCCGCTGGCCGTCCAGCCCGGAAGGTTGATCAAACACCTTCACTTCCAGCCAGCTGGTCTGCGCGGTGGACGTTTCGGGGCGCACCAGATACCGCGTATGCTTGATCGCCTCGCCGGTTGCGGGCCAATCGGCCCAGGCTTCCGCCGGTTCCGGTCGATAGTGATGCGCCGCCGCCAGAAAGAAGGCGCTGCCCGGCGGGGTGCTGCGCTCGATCGAGAGATCAAGGTATAACCGCGCCCGATCGTTCGCGTACAAAATCCGATCGTGCGCGTCGACGATCACGTAACCGTCGTGCGCCTGCGCGACCACCCATTCAAACTGGGCGCGTTCGGCCAGCAGCCGCCGATAGCGATTGAGTTGCAGGATGGTGCGCACCCGCGCGCGCAGTTCAACGCGATCGAACGGCTTGGAGATAAAGTCGTCCGCGCCGCTCTCGATGCCGCGCAGCCGCGATGGCCGATCGTCCAGCGCCGTGATTAACAGGATGGGGATTTGGGCCGTGCGCGCATTGGCGCGCAAGCGTTCGCACACCTCATAACCGTCCATGCCCGGCATCATCACATCCAGCAAAATGATGTCCGGGTTGTGGTCCCACGCCATGCGCAACGCCTGTGGCCCGTTTTCCGCCATCAGCAGGTCGTAGCCCTGATCCAGCAGCAGGCCCTCTAGCGCGGTGCGTCCCAGCGGCGTATCATCAACGATCAAGATTGTGCCGGAATTCGTCGTCATGCGCTGTCTCTCGCGGTCGCGTCGTTTCGGCTGTTCCGGGTTTAGCCGGAGATTGTAGGGCGGCTTTCTTAGCCGCCACGTGCGGCGCGTATGGAAACGCGCCCTACGTTGCGACAATCTCGTTCAAGTCGGAAGAACCGTCTTTTCTAAGTGCCGTCCAGCCTATTCTGCGCTATCCCCTGGCGGCGGCCTGTTCTAGCTGAGTCTCGATGGTCTTGACCAGTTGCTTCAAACGGACCGGCTTGCTTAAGTAATCGTTTGCGCCAGCCGCCAGACACCGCTCCCGATCGCCTTGCATGGCGAGCGCGGTCAGGGCGATGATGGGCACTTGCGCCAGCGTCGGGTCGGCGCGGATATGACCGATCGCTTCCAGGCCGTCCATTGTGGGCATTTGAATGTCCATCACGATTGCATCGGGCAAATCTTCCTGCGCCCGCTTGATCGCCTCGACGCCGTTGCGGGCCACTGTGACACGAAACTCGGCGGCCGTCAGATAATCGACCAGCGATTGCAGATTGGTTTCATTGTCATCGGCAATCAACACCAGGGGCGCAGACGGCGGCGTGACGGCGGGTTGATCCGGGCTGTTTACGGGCACGCCACGCGGCGTGGCACCGCGCCCCAACTCCCGGCGATACGCGGCCACGCGGCCCAGTGCCTGCTGCAATTGCTGGCGTGAGATGGGCTTGACCAGATAATCGAACGCCCCCAGCGCCAGGCCTTTGGACCGATCGTCGATCACTGAGACGATGATCACCGGTATCTCGCGGGAGCGCGCGTCGGCCTTGAATTCCGCCAGCACATCCCAGCCCGAAGCGCCCGGCAGCAAAATATCGAGCAGGATCAGATCCGGCTGCACTTCCAACACTTTAGCCAGTGCATTCTCGGCCTGATCCACGACAATCGTGGTGACGTTCAACTCGTGCAGATAACGCCCCAATTGCTGTGCGATGATGCCCGTATCTTCAATGACCAGGACGCGCTGCAGGGTCATCGGGTGGTTGGCGGGTTCGAGGTCTTGCACTTCGCCAAAGTCATTATTCGGCTGCCAGGGCAGCATCACACTAAAGCGGCTGCCCAGCCCCAGGCGGCTGTCAACGGCCACGCTGCCGCCGTGCATTTCAACCAGCCGGGCGACCAGCGTCAAGCCCAACCCGGTGCCTTCGTACTGGCGGGACAAGCGGCTGTCGATCTGCACGAATGATTTGAAGAGCAGCGGCAAATTCTCCGGGGCGATGCCGATGCCGGTATCCCAGACGGTGAAGCGCACGGCTTCCTGGGCCAGGTCACCCTGCACCTCCAGGCCGATCTGGCCGCCGTCCGGCGTGAACTTGACGGCGTTGCTGAGG
Source organism: Thermoflexales bacterium (assembly GCA_017999195.1). GTDB lineage: Bacteria > Chloroflexota > Anaerolineae > Fen-1058 > Fen-1058 > JAGOBP01. The sequence continues at coordinate 3,065 of JAGOBP010000096.1, read as the reverse complement.
AGGTTGACCAGCACTTGCTTCAAGCGGCGCATATCGGCGTTGACGACGGTCACATTACTATCGATCATGGTGGAGACTTGCAGCCGCTTCTTGTGGGCGGTCTCTTTGATCAGCCGCAGCGCGGCCTGGCAGACATCATCCACCAATACGGGTTCGATATTGAGTTCCACTTTGCCCGCTCCAATTTTGGATAGATCCAACACATCGTTGATGAGCACCAGCAGATGCCGGCCGCTTTCTTCGATGTTGCGCAGTGCCTTAACTTGCTTGTCGTTCACCGGACCGTAGACAGCATCTTCCAGCGTTTCCGACAGGCTCAAAATCGCGTTTAACGGGGTTCGCAACTCATGGCTCATATTTGCCAGAAATTCGTCTTTCAGGCGGGCCGCGCGGGCCAGTTCGGCATTGACCGCGCTTAATTCGGCGGTGCGCTCGGTCACGCGCTGCGCCAGCAGGGCGCGTTCTTGTTGCAGGGCGCGCTCGCTGCGCTGCCGCGCCAGCGTATTGGTGATGGACTCGCCGACGATTTGCAGCAAGCGAATGTCTTCTTCGGCCCAGTGCTTGGCCTGCTGCACCGAATCAAAGCCCAGGAAACCGACCAATGATCCGCCGTAAATGAGCGGCACCACAATCACCGATTGAATGCCCTGCATCTCCAGAATTTCTTTTTCAGTCGAGGCTTCCGGCGGCAAGTCGGCTACCCACGGAATGTGAATGGTTTCAAACCGCCGCAACTGTTCCATCCACCACGGCAAGGTGTCGGCGGGCAGCGCTTGCAGATTGGCGATTTGCGGCTCGACGCCGTCGGCGCACCATTCGTGCGTATTATCCATCGACAAATTATCGGCGTTGAATTGGAAGATGTAACTGCGATCGACTTGCGCGAACGAGCCGATGGCCTGCAAGGCCCGATCGATGCCCCGATCGATCTCGGGCAGCGCCAGGTTGATGAAGTTGGTGGAAATGGTGGAGATCAGTTTTTCCAGGTCCAGCCGATAGTGCAGGGCGGCATCGGCGCGGCGGCGTTCCATGATCTCGCGTTCCAGTTCGCGATTGGCGTCGGCCAGTTGCGTGGTGCGTTCCACGACGCGCTGCTCTAGTTCTTCGTTCAGTTGCTTAATGGCCCGCTCGGCTTGCTGGCGTTCGGTCACATCGCGGCTGATGCCAAATAGCACGGCGCGCTCGCCCCAGCGGCCCGGCCAGACTTTGGTTTCCACGGGAATTTGCTGCCCGTGGCTGGTCAGCAGCGGCACCGGGCAAATGTCGGTCAGGCCGGCCAGCATATCGCCGATGATGCGGGCGGCTTCGTCGCGGCGCTCGGGCGGGTGGACCGTGAGCACGTGTTCGCCCAGCAGATCGGTCGGGCGGTAGTCCAGCCGATTGAGCACGGCCTGATTGACGCGCAGCATGTTGCCCTCTTCATCCAGCACAAACAGAAAATCTTGCAGGGAATCAAACAACGCCTGCAACTCGGCTTCGCTTTCGCGCAGGCCGTCTTCGGCCTGCAAGCGGGCGATGGCGTTGCCCACATGCGCGGCGATGGTGTTGATGGCGCTGCGGTTGTGCAAGGGCACATCGGCCAGCGTGTGTGAGGCCAGGTTGAAGCAGGCCACCAAACGGCCTTGATGGAAGATCGGAATGATGGCTAAGCCGCGCAAGCCTTCTTGATGTTGCACGGGCGATTGGGCCAGGTTGGCTTGATCGTAGTTGGTATAAATGGGCCAACCTTGCCGGACCAGGCGCGCCCGATCGGAATCGGCGGCGATAAGGGTCACCTCTTGCACGAACTCGGCCGACAAACCCTGGGCGCACATCAAATGCAGATCGCCCGTGCGGCGCTTAGGCAGGTAGATGCCGCCCGCGTCCATCTCACCGGCCTGCAAGGCCGCGCGCAGACACAACGGCAGGGCTTGCTCTAGCGATGTGGCGGTGGACAGGTTCAGGGCCAGTTCATATTGAATGGTGGTCTGGCGCTCGGCCAGTTTGCGCTCGGTAATGCTGCGGACGATGGTCAACACTTCGTCCGGGCCGCTGGCCACGACGCGCGCTTCAAAGTCCAGCGGCTGCCCGTTGATGAGCAACTGGTATTCAAAGACCTGGATGCGGCCCGTGTCCAAGGCCTGTGTGATATTCAACATGAACGACTCTGTCAGGTCGGGCGACAGAACCTCGGCAATGGTATGGCCCAGAAAAATTTCGGGCGGGGCGACCAGTTCGTTGCTGGAGGCGCCTTTGAAGTCCAGGTAAGTGCCGTCGCGCGCGATGCGAAACATCATGTCGGGCAGGGCGTCCAGAATAGCGCGATTTTGCGCTTCGCTGGCGCGCAGCTGCTCTTCGGTTTGCTTGCGGGCGGTGATGTCCCAGAAGATGCCCTGCAAGCCGCTGACGTGACCGTCCGCATCATGCAGCGGGGTCTTGATGGTCTGCACGTAGGTTGCCGGGCCGGTCAACGTCCGGTGTTCTTCGACGGTTTCAAACGTCTGGCCAGACGCCAGCACGGCTTCATCATCGGCACGGTATTTTTGGGCCAGTTCCAGCGGGTGAATATCAAAGTCGGTCTTGCCCATGACATCTTCAGGGTGCATATTTTGCGTTCGCCAGTACATGCTGTTGCCAAACGTAAAGCGCCCGTCGACATCTTTACGGAAGATGTTCATGGGCAGCGTTTCAACCAGCGTGTGGTACAGCGCCTCGGACTCGCGCAGGCTTTCTTCGGTCTGTTTGCGTTCGGTAATATCGCGCGCAAAACCGGTGGTGCCCAGTACGCGTCCGGCCTCGTCCAGAATGGGGGTTTTGACGGTCTCGAACCACTGGGTCTGGCCGTGTTCGACGATCGGTTCTTCCACGGACGTCTGCCGCTTGGCTTGCATCACGGCTTGGTCGTCGGCCCGATAGCGTTCGGCCAGTTCAAGCGGCCACACATCCAGATCGGTCCGGCCCACCACTTCATCGGCGTTGGCCCGGCCGCAGGTGTGCGCAAACACGTCGTTAACGGCCAGGAAGCGGCCTTCGGCATCTTTCAGCCACATCATAAACGGCGAATTATCCATGATGGCGCGCAAATA
>JAGOBP010000623.1 GCA_017999195.1 Thermoflexales bacterium | reverse complement strand
CGCCGATTGGGATGTGATCGCCTATCGGGAGGGCTGGATCGATCGGGGCGGGCGTTGGCCGCGCGCGGTGGCTAGTTTGATCGCGCGTCGCCCCTAATGCCCGTTCGGGTAGTTACTCTACTCCTAGTTGTTTGAGTTGTCCCTCGTTTCACGCATGATGAATGTCACCTAGATCAGTGACGATCCTCGCCAACCGTATCTACTACGTGATTTTTGCGACTAATGGACTATAGACCTTGGCCGTCGTTTCGGGAATAATGGTCGCAGGTTTTTTGGCCTGGAAATCTCGATGTTTTGGATAACGGGAGGCAAGCATGGAAATTAGTCGGCGTGAGTTTTTGCGATTGGCCGCAGCATCGGCCGCAGCGCTGGGCGTGAGTTCACTGCAACTCGATCGGGTGGAGCGTGTCTTTGCAGGCGCATCGAGCGCACCCGTGCTGTGGCTGCACGGCGCAACGTGCACGGGCTGTTCGGTTTCGCTCCTCAATGCTGTGAACCCCACCATCGATCAAGTTTTGCTCAACACCATCAGCTTGAAATACCATCCCACGTTGTCTGGTGCTGCGGGCGAAATGGCCGTGCAAACCGTGCGCTCGACGCAGGCGGCGGGCAATTACGTGCTCGTCATCGAAGGCGCAATTCCCACGGCGAATGGCGGCAAGGCGTGTTACGTGTGGGATGAAGACGGTCATTCCGTCACGATGTCGGAAGCGGTGTCGTCGCTGGCGCAGAATGCGTCGCACATTGTGGCGGTGGGCACATGCGCGTCGTTTGGGGGCATTCCCAAAGCCTATTGCGCCACGGGCGCGAAGGGTGTCAAAGAGTTCTTGCCGGATAAGACCGTGATCAATGTGCCGGGTTGCCCGGTGCATCCCGATTGGATCATCGGCACGTTAGTGAAAGTGTTGAGCGGTACATTGCCCGCGCTCGATAGTAACTTCCGGCCGACCCAGTTCTATACCTCTGCGACGATTCACAGTCGCTGCCCGCGCCGCGAAGCCGATGAGGCCAGTCAGTTTGGTCAGGATGGTCGCTGTCTGGAAGAGCTGGGCTGCAAAGGCCCGCGCGCGCATGCGGACTGCGACACGCGCAAATGGAACAACGGACAGAACTGGTGCATCGGCGTGAATGGCCTGTGCGTGGGCTGCGTCGAGCCGACCTTCCCGGCCTTTCCGCTGCACAAGAGTGGCGCGAATGGCGTGGCCGCCTGCACGGTCATGCAGCCGCCCGCGGTGAATCTGGACAAGCGGGTGTTCTTACCATTGATTGGGAATTAAAGGAGATTTATCATGGCAACCACGATTACAATTGATCCCAGTACGCGCCTGGAAGGACATCTTAAAGTCAAAGCCACGTATGAGGCGGGGCAGGTGGTGTCGGCGGAAAGCAGCGGCATGATGTTTCGCGGCTTCGAGAATTTACTGATCGGCAAGGACCCGCGCGATGCGGCACACATCACGCAGCGGGTGTGCGGCGTGTGCCCGGTCCCGCACGCGATGGCGGCCGTCCTGGCGATGGAAGCGTCCGTCGGTTTATCCGCGCCCGATAATGCCCGCCTCCTTCGCAATCTCATTTTGGGCGCAGACTTTCTGCATTCGCACATTCTGCACTTTTATCATCTGACACTGCCTAGTTTTATGAAGGGGCCGGATATGCCGCCATGGACGCCCGCGTGGAACGTCGATCTGCGCTTTAGCGCGACGACGAATCAAACGCTGGTCGAGCACTACGTGGCGGCGCTGACGGCGCGGCGGCAGGCGCACGAGATGGGCGCGATTTTTGGCGGCAAGTTGCCACACACCAATGCGTACGAGTTCGGCGGCGTGACCAGTGTGCCGAAAGCGGCGACGATTGCGCAGTTCAGCACGTATCTCAATACCATCATCGACTTTGTCGATAATGTCTATCTGCCCGATGTGGAATTGCTGGCGCAAACGTATCCCGAGTACTACAGCATCGGGCGCGGCTATGGCAATTTGCTGGCCTTCGGTGTGTTCGACCTGAACGCGAGCGGCACGTCGAAGCTGCTGGGGCGCGGTCGGGTGGTGGATGGATCGACCTCGGTGCAGCCGATCGATACGGCGGCTATCGCGGAATACATCGGCCATTCGTGGTATGACGATGCGGTCAGCAGCCGCGATTTGTATCAGGGCGTGACGCAGCCCAATGCCGATAAAGCGGGCGCGTACTCATGGATCAAGGCGCCGCGCTACACCGGGGCGGCCTATGAAACCGGCCCGTTGGCGCGCATGTGGATCAACGGCGACTATCGGCACGGCATCTCGGTGATGGATCGACACAAGGCGCGCGCCCTGGAAACCAGCAAAATCGCGCACGCGATGGCCGCCTGGCTGACGCAGATCAATCTGTCGGCAGCGGCGTATACCAAGATGACGATTCCGCTGACCGGGGCGGGCATCGGCCTGACCGAAGCGCCGCGTGGCGCGTTGGGACATTGGCTGAAGATTGGCAATCGCGCGGTGACGCTGTATCAAATTCTGACGCCGACCTGCTGGAACTGCTCGCCGCGCGATAATGCCGGAAATCCCGGCCCGCTCGAACGGGCGTTAGAGGGCCTATCGGTGGCGGATTCGGCGCAGCCGGTTGAAGTTCAGCGTGTGGTTCAATCCTATGATCCGTGCCTGTCGTGCGCGGTGCATTGATCCCAGCAATTCTCAATTTGGCTTTTCAAAAGGCGTGGTTCGTGTTAAGTTAGGCGGCATCCTGCCCTCGTCGAGTCTGCCATGCCTGAACGCTTCACGATTGACACGCTGTTGCGCGCTTTCGAAC
>JAGOBP010000622.1 GCA_017999195.1 Thermoflexales bacterium | reverse complement strand
AACTGCGCTTCGTCGTTGGTGCAGGGCGTTGAATATTATAAAGACGCGCCCGACGGCACCAAGATTCCCGGCATCATGCACACCGTGTTGGGCGGCTATCACATCGGCGATGTGGAATTCAGCGCGGCCATCGACATCGATGCGGAGAAGGTGGGCAAAGACCTGAGCGAAGCCATTTTCTCGGGTCAGAACAACACCTATAAGTTCAGCAACGTGCCCAAATTGAATGTGCCCGTGGCGCGTGGCATGACGCACGATGGTCTGGGTAAATACCTGTCGCAAGTCATCAAGAAAGCGCCCGGCCCCACCGACGATATTGTGAAACTGCTGAAAGATACGCACACCGATGTGGTCGTGTCCTACCTGCCGGTCGGCAGCGAGGAAGCCACCAAGTGGTACGTGGAGCAGATTCTGCGCGCGGGCTGCGCGTTCGTCAACTGCATTCCCGTGTTCATTGCCAAAGAGAAGTATTGGCAGGGTCGTTTTGAAGATGCCGGTTTGCCCGTCATCGGCGACGACATCAAGAGCCAGGTCGGCGCGACGATCACCCATCGCGTGCTGACGCGCCTGTTTGAAGATCGCGGCGTGCGGCTCGATCGCACGTACCAGCTCAACTTCGGTGGCAACACCGACTTCCTGAACATGCTGGAGCGCGAGCGCCTGGAGTCCAAGAAGATCAGCAAGACCAATGCTGTCACCAGCCAGTTGGACCTGCCGATGGATCCCAAGAACGTCCACGTCGGCCCCAGCGACTACGTGCCATGGTTGAGCGATCGCAAGTGGTGCTACATCCGCATGGAAGGCACGACCTTCGGCGATGTGCCGCTGAATCTGGAACTGAAGCTCGAAGTGTGGGACAGCCCCAACTCGGCAGGCGTGGTCATCGACGCAGTGCGCTGCGCGAAGTTGGCGCTGGAGCGCGGCATGAAGGGTGCGGTCATCGCGCCGTCTTCCTACTTCATGAAGTCGCCGCCGGTGCAGTATCACGACGACGACGCGCGCGACGCGGTTGAGAAGTTCGTTAAGGGCGAATAGCCCGGCCACCTTACAGCCGCCGATGATCACTCACTTCGGGTGAACCCTCATCGGCGGCTGTTTTTATTCGATGAGTGATTTCATGAGTGATCAATCTGCTAAATCACAGTCATTTTCCGACAGTTTACGCCCCAAAGTGGCGGGCCTTCTCCAACCGATCGGACGTGGGCTGCTCCGATTGGGCATCAGCGCCGACGCGATCACCCTGGGCGGAACGCTGCTCATGGCCGTTGTCGGCGTGTTGCTGGCGAACGGCCAATTCTTGCTGGGCGGCATACTCGTGATTTTGTCCGCGCCTCTCGATGCACTCGATGGCACGGTGGCGCGTCTCGCGGGCGTGACCAGCAAATTCGGCGCTTTTCTAGACTCCACCTCCGATCGGTACGCCGAGGGCTTCATCTTGATCGGGTTGTTGATGTACGGTCTTGGTCGCCGCGATGACACGCTCGTGATTTTGGCGTTTGTCGCGATGTGGGGCTCATTCGTCGTCAGTTACACGCGCGCGCGTGCCGAAGGGCTGGGTTACGACTGCAAAGTCGGTCTGCTCACGCGCTTCGAGCGCTTTATCTTGATCATCGCGATGCTGTTGACGGGCTGGATTTTACCGGGCCTGATCGCATTGGCGGTGCTGACGCACATCACGGCGTTGCAGCGCATTCTCTATGTGCGCGGCATCATGCGCACGGGTTCGTGAAAGTCTGGCACTTAAGTGCTAGTGCGTTTGCCTGATCAGCGGCTATAATCTAAGCATGACTTCTACACCAGTTCATTCATACATGATCGAAGCCGATCGCCTGGGCAAAACCTTTGGCACGTTTGTGGCTGTGCGTGACGTGTCGATGCGCGTGAAGGCGGGCGGCGTGTTGGCGCTGCTTGGCCCCAACGGCGCGGGCAAAACCACCACCGTGCGAATGTTGTCCGGTATCCTGACGCCGACACACGGCGAGGCGCGCATCGCCGGGCTGGACGTGACACAGCATGCCCGCACTGTGCGCGCCAAAGTTGGCGTGTTGTCGGAAGTGCCGGGCTTGTACTTGCGATCAACCGCGCGCGAATACCTGGATTTCTTCGGCGATGCTTATGGCTTGTCGAAGACGTTGCGTCACCAACGGATGATCGATCTCTTGCAGCAGTTTGAAATGAGCGACGTGATTGATCGGCGATTAGGTGAATTCTCCAAGGGCATGAAGCAGAAGCTGGCCCTCATCCGATCGATGCTGCATGATCCCGAAGTGCTGCTCCTCGACGAACCGACCTCCGCGATGGATCCGCAGAGTGCGCGCCTGGTGCATGATGCGTTGATGCAGCTGCGCGATCAACGGCGCGGCATTATCCTGTGTACGCACAATTTGGTCGAAGCCGAAATGATGGCCGATCACATCGCCATTATCCGGCGCGGCGAAATCGTGGCCGAAGGCTCGCCGGATGAATTGAAAGCGCGGCTGCTGGGCCGCCCGCTGATGGAACTGCGTTTGGCGCAGCCGCTCAATGGGCAACTGGCCGAGTTGCAAGCGCGCGTCGCCGTGGAAAGCCAGGGCGATACGTGGCTGCGCTACTGGTCCGATGATCCGCGTAAGGAAAATCCGCCGCTGTTGTACTGGCTGGCCGAACACAAGATCGATGTGGTGACGTTAAGCGAAGTGCCGCGCAGCCTGGAAGAAGTTTATCTGCGCGTGGTCACTCAACCGGCTGAGTGGCAATCATGACGACATTCACGGATTCCGCATCTCGAAGCGAGTGGTGGCGCGGCGGATTGC
>JAGOBP010000621.1 GCA_017999195.1 Thermoflexales bacterium | reverse complement strand
TGGTCGAGAGCGCTTGCAAACAATTCCGGGCACGCCTGGCTGGCTCCGGCATGCGCTGGTCACGGCCAGGCCTAGAACGGCTGCTGCCGATCCGCGCGGCCATTATGGGCCACTGTTTCGATGCGCTCTGGCAAAAAGCCTATCACCTTCTGCCCCCAAACTGAAATGCACCGGTGTCACGCCTGACGGGTGTCAGGCTCGCAGGCGCGGGAACAGGCGGGGGACGCGGTGTTGATAGTCGCGATAGGCGTCACCGAATTCGCGCACGAGTTTGCGCTCTTCGAAAAGCGATCCCACGAAGAAATACACGTGGATGCCCACGACCAACGCCAACCGATTGAGCGTCATCGGCGACACGAGGTACAGGACGATCAACGAAGTGGTATACAGCGGATGTCGCACAAAACGATGCAAACCCGTTGTCACCAGCTGCGCCGTCGAAGTGGAATCGAGCGTGGTCTGCGCGGGCGGCCCGACAATCTGTCGCAGCCCGACGAAAAACGTCCAGTCCATCTGGTACACGCTGTACGCCAGGCCCAACGCGGCCACGCTTTGAACGATGAGGGCGATCGAATCGAGCGGGGCGGGGAAACGATACAACTCCACATCGGGCAAGGTCCACGCCAGATACAAGGCGGGCGCAACGACCACCAGCGCCAGCGCATTGTAAATCAGGCGATAAGTGGCCTCGGCCACCCGCGCGCCCAGCAAGCGCGCGGCGATGGCCTTGGCCCCGTGCGAGGCCAGCGCCGTGTGACTCACCGCAAAGATGATCAAAGCCGCCCAGATTTGCACGATTTCACGCATGGCCAGATTGTATCACGTCCAAAAACGACACGGCCCAGGACAATGATCGTTGCCCTGGGCCGCGAATTTGTTGACGCGTTGATGTGCTAGTCGCGTTTCTTCTTGCCGTCTTCATCGATGCGCTTGGGCGAAGGTGCCCCGAACAAGCGCCCTTCGATGCGACGCAGGGCCTTGGCCCCGCGCGACCGCGCCGCCGCCAGCGGATAGATCGCGATGCGCGCCATGCGAATCGCCAGATTGGGCTGATGCAGCGGTTCCGGCACGCCCCACTCGATCGTCGCCGCGGCCCATGTCAGGCCCGCGCCAAAGCCCACCAGCACGATCTTGTCGCCCGGCTTGATGCGTCCGCCCTCGACGGCCTCGCATAAGGCGATGGGGATACTGGCGCTGGAGGTGTTGCCATACCGATCGAGATTCACGAAGATCCGATCGTCCGTCAATTCCAACGTGCGTGCCGCCGCTTGAATAATCCGCAAATTGGCTTGATGCGGCACAAACAAGTGAATGTCAGCCAGCGTCAAGCCCGCCTTCTCCACCACTTCACGCGTGGCCTTATCGACGACGCGCGTGGCAAAGCGAAATACTTCGCGCCCGTTCATCTGAATGTAATGCTGGCCCTGCTGCACCGATTGGATCGACGCCGGAGTATGGCTACCGCCCGCAGGCACCATCAACAGATCTCCGCCGGACCCGTCGGAGCGCACCAGCGACGACAACACACCGCCGCGCTCTTCCGACGCTTTCAGCACCATCGCGCCCGCACCGTCGCCAAACAAAATGCACGTGCCGCGATCCTGCCAGTTGGTGATGCGGCTCAGCGTCTCACTGCCCACGACTAAAACAATCTGATGTCCCCCGCCCTGAATGATCTGCGACGCAATTGAGAGGCCGTACACAAAGCCCGAGCAACCCGCCGACAGATCGAACGCGCCTGCTTTAGTCGCCCCTAGCGCATCTTGAATCAACGAAGCCGTTGACGGAAAAGCATATTCCGGCGTGGCGGTCGCACAGATGATCAGATCGACCTCCGTGGGCAACACCCCGGCGACTTCCAGTGCTTCGCGCGCCGCCGCAAACCCCATCGTGGCCGCCGATTCTTTAGGCCCGACGATGTGCCGCTCGCGAATGCCCGTGCGCGAAATGATCCAGTCATCGGTGGTGTCCACGCTGCGCGATAAGTCTGCGTTCGTCACCACTTTGGGCGGTACATATTTCCCCCAGCCCACCACATGCGCAAAAGTCATAGTTCCCCCCGACAATGATCAATGCTCAATTTTCAATGATCAATGTTCGAGTCAACTAGCCACATTGATCATTGATCATTGTCAATTGTTCATTACTACTGATAGCGCCCAAAGATGATCACGGCATTGTGGCCGCCAAAACCGAATGAATTGGACATGACGGTGTTGACGGTCTTGACGCGCGCCGTGTTGGGCGTGTAATCTAGATCGCAGTCGGGATCGGGCGTCGCATAATTGATCGTCGGCGCGATGACGCCGTCGGTGATCGTCTTCACGGCCACCACCCCCTCGACCGCGCCGCCCGCGCCCATGAGGTGGCCCGTCATCGACTTGGTGGAACTGATCGCGACTTTGTAGGCCGCTTCACCAAATACGCGCTTGATGGCATGCGTTTCGCTCTTGTCATTCAACGGCGTGCTGGTGCCGTGCGCGTTTATGTAATCAATCTGATCGGGTCGCAGATTGGCCTGCGCCAGCGCCATCTGCATGGCCTGGGCCGCACCCGTCCCGGTCGATTCGGGCGCGGTGACGTGATAGGCATCCGCAGATAGGCCATAGCCCAGCACTTCCGCGTAAATCTTCGCGCCGCGCGCCAGCGCATGCTCCAACTCTTCCAAGATCAAAGCCGCTGCGCCTTCGCCCATGACAAAGCCGTCACGGTTCTTGTCGAAGGGCCGACTGGCCGTTTCAGGCGAATCATTGCGCGTGGAGATAGCCGTCATATTGTTGAAGCCCGCCGCCGCGATGGCCA
>JAGOBP010000620.1 GCA_017999195.1 Thermoflexales bacterium | reverse complement strand
GCATGGACTTCAAGGGCAGCCCGTACAGCTCTTCCGTCGATCTGCCGTTCACCTCGGTCTTGGGCAAGGGTTCCAGCAACTTCGTCAAGGTCGTGACCTGGTACGACAACGAGTGGGGCTACAGCGTCCGCACGGCCGATCTGGCGAACTTGATGGCGTCGAAACTCTAAAGCGTGTTGCGTATTGCGTGGTGCGTGAGAGTCACGAAACACGCACCACGCCTTACAAGGCTAATCATCATGAATAAGAAGAGCATCAAGGACATCGACATCAAAGGCAAGCGCGTGATCATGCGCGTGGACTTCAACGTCCCGATGGCGAACGGCGCGGTCAGCGATGACAAGCGCATCAAAGCCTCGCTGCCCACGATTCAGTACATTCTGGAACAAGGCGCCTCACTCGTCTTGATGAGCCACCTGGGCCGCCCGAAGGGCAACGGCTTTGAGGCCGAATTCAGCCTGAAGCCCGCATCTGAAGCGTTGGCCAAGTTGTTGGGCAAGCCCGTGCAGATGGCGCCCGATTGCGTCGGCGCAGAGACCGAGGCCCTGGCGAAAGCCTTGCAACCCGGCGAAGTGCTGCTGCTGGAAAATGTGCGCTTCCACAAAGCCGAAGAGAAGAACGATCCGGCGTTTGCGGCGCAATTGGCCGTGTTGGGCGAAGTGTACTGCTGTGACGCCTTTGGTTCCGCGCACCGCGCGCACGCCAGCGTCGAAGGCATTGCGCATCAACTCCCCGTGGCCGTGGCCGGTTTCCTGATGGAGCAAGAACTGGAATACCTGGGCCGCGCGACGCTGAACCCCGAGCATCCGTATGTGGGCATCCTGGGTGGCGCGAAGATCAGCGACAAGATTCTGGTCGTTGAGAATCTGCTGAAGCAATGCGATCAGTTGATCATCGGTGGCGGCATGGCCAATACCTTCCTCGCGGCCAAGGGCTACGAGATGGCCGACAGCCTGGTCGAAGCGGCCTCGCTCGAAACCGCGAAGGGCATTCTGGAACGCTCGGGCGATAAGTTGCTCCTCCCGATCGATGCCGTGATTGCCGACAAGTTCGACGCCGAAGCCAATTCGCAGGTGGTTGATGCGGATAAGGTTCCGGCGGGCTGGCGCATCATGGACATCGGCCCCAAGACGTTGGAGAAATTCGGCGAGGTCTTGAAGGCCGCGAAGTTGATCGTGTGGAATGGGCCGGTGGGCGTGTTTGAAATGCCCAAGTTTGCCGAAGGCACATTCGCTATCGCCAAATTGCTGGCCACCTGCAACGCCACCACCGTCATCGGCGGCGGCGACAGCGCCAGTGCCGTGAAGAAAGCGGGCGTCGCCAAGCAGATGACGCACGTCTCCACCGGCGGCGGCGCAAGCCTGGAATTTTTGGAAGGCAAAGAATTGCCCGGCGTAGCCGCACTCAACAACAAGTAAGCGCGTTGTAAACCGCACCATAGACCTCCGAGGTTTTTGAAACCTCGGAGGTCTTTCTTTTTGCGATCAATCGGTGTTACAATGCGACGCTGCCTTGTTGCATTGGCTTAAGCAGCGGCTAACCTCAGATCATTTCCCCGCCGAGGATAAGTAAGATGGCTTTCGACATTCGGACGGTAATTCTGGTCTTAGCGGCGGGCAATCTGGTGATTGGCCTGATCCTGCTGTTTTTTCAGTTCGGCACGGAACGCACACAACGCATTCCGTTTTTAGCCACCGGCAAGCTGCTCCAGGGTGTCGGCTGGTTGCTGCTCTATGAACGCGGCTGGCTGCCCGACTTTGTGAGCTTCACGCTGGGCAACATCGTCCTGATCGTCGGCACGGCCTACGACAGTTGGGCCATGTACTGGATCTCGCAGCGCCCTGTGAGCCGTGCCCGGCAAGTGAGTAGTGCTGTGTTCGTGGTGGCCGTCTGTCTGATTGCCACACCCCTGTCGGATGCGGGTCGGGTGGCCGTGACCTCTTTTACCGTCATGATCTTTTTTGCGCTGGGTGGCCGCGCCATGCTGAGCGCCCTCGACCGACGATCGTTGCTGCGCCGTCACATCGGCTGGAGTATGTGGCTGATGGTCGCGGTGATTAGCGTGCGCGGCCTCTGGGCGACCCTGGCCCCCGAGCAGTTCACGCTGTTCTCAGCGAACACGATCCAGTTGGTCATGTTTGCCATCCTTTACTATCTGATGCTGACCAATAGTTCCGGCATGCTGCTGTTGGCCAAGCAAAGCGCCGATCGCGAACTGCGCGACAGCGAGGCGCGCTATCGCTTGCTGGCGGAGAACGTGGGTGATGTCATCTGGAAGATGAACCCGGTCACCAACCGCTTTACGTACGTCAGCCCCTCGGTGCAGAAACAACGTGGCTACACAGCGGCCGAAGTGCTGGCTGAACCCGTCTGCGCAGCCCTGACAGCCGAATCATATGCGGCGGCCTCCGCAGCCTTGCCAGAACGGCTGGCGGCCTTTCTGGCGCAGAATACCGGGTCTGCGACCTATACCAACGAGCTCGACCAACCGTGCAAAGACGGCTCCATCATCCACACCGAAGTCGTGACCACGTATGCCCACAACGAACACGGCGAAGTGGAAGTCATCGGCGTGTCGCGCGACATCACCGCCCGCCAACGCGCCGAAGCCGCCCTGCGGGAGAGTGAGGCCAAGTATCGCTTCCTCACCGAAAACATCAAGGATGTCATCTGGACGCTGGATGTTGAGACCTTGCGTTATCTGTACGTCAGCCCGTCCGTGACACCGTGGCTGGGCTACACCCCGGAAGAATTCATGGCCGAGCCGTTTGGCGCTACGCTGGACCCACAGGCCACCCGCTATGTCAGAGAG
>JAGOBP010000619.1 GCA_017999195.1 Thermoflexales bacterium | reverse complement strand
GCTGATCGCCCTCGTCCAGCGAGATGACGCGCACACCCAGCGTCGAGCGGCCCGCTGCGCGAATGCTCTCCACCGACGTCCGCAGCGCGATACCGTTGGCCGTGATCAAAGTGATCTCGTCTTCCGGCTTCACTACACGCGCCGCTACGATGGGGCCGGTCTCTTCGTATCGATCAGCGATCGTGCGCACACCGCCCGTGTAACGACCCTTCACCGGATACTGTTCCAACGGCGTGCGTTTGCCGTAACCGGATTCTGCAACGACGAGCAACTGTCCACCGGGTACGGCCACATCCATGCTCGTCACATAGTCGCCCTCGGCCAAACGCACGGCGTTGACACCGCCCGCCGTGCGACCCATCGCCCGAACGCGCGCTTCGCGGAAACGCAGGGCCTTGCCGCGCGCCGTCACGATCAGCACATCCTGTGCGCCGCTGGTCGCCTTCACCCAACCTAAGACATCACCTTCATCCAGCGAAATCGCGATGATGCCACTGGGGCGCACCCACTCAAACTCGGTCATGTCCACGCGCTTCATGCGACCGTTCTGCGTCGCCATCGTGCAGAACGTGTTGGGCAAAAATTCGCGGATGGCTAACGCGGCCGTGATCTTTTCGCCTTCCGTCAGCGCGATGACGTTGATCAACGGCACGCCGCGCGCCGTCCGATCGGCCTCGGGCACTTCATAGGCCCGCACGTGATAGACCTTGCCGCGATCACTAAACATCAAGATATGATGCAAGTTGCGCGTCGCAAAGATCGTCTCGACGACATCCTCTTCTCGCGTCGCCATGCCCGTCACGCCACGCCCGCCGCGTTTCTGCGCGCGATAGGCCTTGGCCGGCACGCGCTTGATGTACCCGCGCTGCGTCACGGCGATCAAGACTTCTTCGTCGTGAACCAGGTCCTCGATCGAGAGTTCTTCGGCCCCGTCGGCCGTGATATGTGTGCGGCGATCGTCGCCGTAATCATCGCGCACCTTCGCCAGATCATCCTTGATCAAGAGCAAAATCTTGCGCGGATTAGCCAGCAAATCCTCCAGGCCCGCAATGGTCGCCATGAGGGCCTGATATTCATCTTCGATCTTCTGGCGCTCCAATGCGGCCAGCCGTCGCAATTGCATATCGAGGATGGCTTGCGCTTGAACTTCACTCAAGCCAAAGCGCTCGACCAAGCGATTGCGCGCTTCTTCCGCATTCGGCGATTCACGAATGGTCCTGATCACTGCGTCGAGGTTGGCCAGCGCAATGCGCAAACCTTCCAGGATGTGGGCGCGCGCGCGGGCCTTGTCCAGTTCGAATTGGCTGCGCCGCGTGATGACTTCATGCCGGTGGGCGATGTAGATTTGCAAAGTGCGCTTCAGCGACAACAGGCGCGGCTGACCGTCCACTAGGGCCAGCATCTGCGCGCCAAACGTGCTTTGCAACGGCGTGTACTTGAGCAGTTGATTGAGCACCGTGCGGGGATTTGCGCCGCGCTTGATCTCGATGATCAGACTCATGCCGTGCCGATCGGATTCGTCGCGCAAATCAGAAATGCCGTCGATGCGCTCATCACGCACCAGTTCGGCAATGCGCTCAACCAACGCGGCTTTGTTGACTTGATAGGGAATCTCGGTGACGTTGATGCGGAAGCGATTGCTCTTCATCTCTTCGATGTGCGTCACCGCGCGCATCACCAGACGGCCTTTGCCGGTGGCATATAAATTCAAAATGCCCTCGCGGCCCAGGATCATCGCGCCGGTCGGGAAATCCGGTCCCTTCACGAACTGCATCAAGTCTTCCACACTCACGCCGTCATCGGCCGTGTGCGCCAATTCGTCGATGAGGCCTACTTCTTCCTCGCGCGCAAACGGCACGGCCGCCGCTGCGGCCTCACTGCGGCGCTGATCGATCACCGCTTCCCAGCGACCGATCAAGTAATTGATCGCGTCACACACCTCGCGCAGATTGTGCGGCGGAATGTTGGTGGCCATACCCACGGCAATGCCCGACGAACCGTTGAGCAGCAGATTGGGCAATCGGGCGGGCAAGACCAGCGGTTCTTTCAGTGTGCCGTCGAAGTTGTCGCCCCAATTGACCGTGTCTTTGTCAATATCGAGCAACAGTTCTTCGGCCATCTTCGACAAGCGCGCTTCGGTGTAACGCATGGCCGCGGGCGAGTCGCCATCGACCGAACCGAAGTTACCCTGACCGTCGACCAGCAGATAGCGCATGGAAAAGTCTTGCGCCATACGTGCCATCGCGTCGTACACAGCCAGGTCGCCGTGCGGGTGATACTTACCCAGCACTTCGCCGACGATACGCGCCGACTTCTTGTACGCCGTATTCGCGCGGATGCCCATGTCGTGCATGGCATACAAGATACGCCGATGTACAGGCTTAAGGCCGTCGCGCGCATCGGGCAAGGCGCGCGCCACAATCACGCTCATGGCGTAATCCAGGTACGCGCCGCGCATCTCGCGCTCGATGTCGATGGTCCGCACAAAGCCGCGATTGTTGTCCAGAAGGGGCGGTGTACCGTTAGGGCTGTCGCCGTTGGGAGTGGTGCCGTCGGGGTTCATCACGTCTGTTTCGTCTGCCAAAGTGTCGCTCCTGAGCCTGCCAAACCAGTCAAAATCCAGACTGTAATTATACCTTGAAGCGGTCGCTTCTCCAAAGCAAATACCCCGATCAAAAATCGACCGGGGCGGGCCAAATTGCCTAGAAAATCAGGGGTTTCAGGGCTGTTGCGGCGCTGGCTCAAGGGGAATGGTTTGCCGCCCAAAATTGACGAAGTTGCCCGTGGCGTCTTGAAGGTACAAGCCCACCGCCACGG
>JAGOBP010000618.1 GCA_017999195.1 Thermoflexales bacterium | reverse complement strand
GCTCCAGAGCATTCACAGTGCAGTCTCCCTACGAAGGATGGCAAATTGTACATCAGCCGCGATGATCAATCAATCCGGCTTGATTCTGATCTATCAGACAGGTATAATGAACACGTGTTCGATTGAGAGGAAACGATGACGCTCGAACTAAGCAAAGTCACGCAGCAAATCACACAATTGGGCGAACTGGCCGCACAACGGGCGCAGCGGGTGCAGCAGACTGTGCCCAGCATCATCCGCTATCTGATTGAATACGCGGCCGATGCTGAACTGCGCGAAGTGGTCGAGAGTGCGGTGCGCGCAGGCTGGAGCGGCGCCGTCCCAGCCAACGAACCGCTCGATGGGGTGTACGCGCCCGATCGGCTGCCCGAGCGTGTCACGATCGTGGCCGCAGATGGCTCGCAGATTTATCCCGATCGACACGGCCTGGCCTTGTATTACGCGCTCAATCTGGGCGGCATCGTGCTGAGATTGGGTTCCGGTGAAGCACCGTACATCGAATCGGAACCGGTGTTGTGCTTTGAAGATAATTTGTTGTTGGACGATCAAGATAACGTAATCGCCAGCCAGTTGATCAATGCACGCCGCACCGTGCAAGAGATCGTGACGCTGACACGACTGGCCTGCGCGGAACCGGGCGATGTGCCCGTGGTCGCGCTGAGTGACGGCAACATTGCGCTGCGCGTGAAACAAGAGAGCATCCCCGCGCGCGAAGGCCAAGCGTTGCAAGCCGAATATATGGCGCAACTCAGTCGCTTGCGCGACGCGGGCGTGACGGTGGGCAGTTTCATCACGCGGCCCAGCACCACGTCCGTCGTGCGGCTGATGCACCTCGCTACCGAATGCCCGCGCGACCGCATCACGGAGTACGTCAAGAATCGCCCGCGCCCGTTCGAGGGTATCAGCGATACGCCGGTGTTTGCCGCGCATTTGAAGGTGGGCGAACGCTCCGCGATTTTCAAGCAGACCACGCAATGGAGCAAGCCCTACGAAGAAGCGGGGCACGCCATCCACTTCTTCTACGTTAACGTGAGCACGCCCGAACGCGATGCGCTGGTGCGGATCGAGTTGCCCGAGTGGGTGGCTGATAAGCCCGATCGGGTGGCGCTGTTGCATGCGGCCATGATCGATCAGTGCGGCGTCACCAGCGAGCCGTATCCCTATGTGCTGACGCGCGCCGATGAACTGGCCGTGATCACCACACGCGAAAAATCTGCGCTGGATGAACTGATCGCGGCCGAGATGTTGAATCACAATCTAAGCGCCCTGCCGTCCGAAAAGGCCGCGACCAAAACGCTGGCGCGCTATGGCAAACACCACTGAGCACATCCGGCGAATGAATTCGCATCAACAGTTACACGAAGCCGACCTACGTCGGCTGGAGTTTAGTCGGCGATGGCCGACTTCGCGTGGTTGTTGCTGCGATTTTAATCGCCCAGGTTTTTGTTTGAGGTGAAAGCATGAGCGATTCATCGATCCCAGTCGGGCGCGTGCTGCGCTCGACCACCAGCATGTTTACCATCGGCACGCGCGTGCTGCCCGCCGAGGTGCCGCTGTTTGGCGCACTCGTCAAGGCGCGCATCAGTCCCAATTGTGATGCGTTTGGTTTGGTGTACGAGGTCGCGATTGAAGACGATCAATTGTCGCGGCAACTCGTCGCCGCCGACAAGCCGGAGTATGTGGCCGATCACCGTTTCAATCGGCAAGTGCCCATCGACATCAGCGTGTTGATCGTGGGGCATCGCCTGGGCGAGCAGGTGTATCAATATCTGCCACCGCAGCCGCCGATCGCGTTGGCGAAGATCGGCACGTGCACGCGTGAAGAAATCGTTCAATTCACCGAGGAATTCACGTTCTTTCGCACGGTGCTTTACGCCAAAGACGGCCCGGCCGACGAGTTGCTGGCCGCCGCCCTGCGCACCGCCGCCGACGCACGCGGCGAAACCGGCAAACGCCCGTATCTCGTGCGCGCCGGACGCGAATTGTCCCGCCTGTTAGCCTTCGACGCCGTGCGCCTCGAAGGGTTGCTCCGTCGTATCAAGCCGTAGTTGATTCAAGTCGACCGCGAATCAGCGCGAATAAACGCGAATTGAAAACGGATTAGCGAAGATTCGTGTAAA
This sequence comes from Thermoflexales bacterium, assembly GCA_017999195.1. GTDB lineage: Bacteria > Chloroflexota > Anaerolineae > Fen-1058 > Fen-1058 > JAGOBP01. Next base: position 701 of record JAGOBP010000618.1, on the reverse strand, counting down.
TTCGCGGTCTGCTTTTGAGTGAGTCCAACATGACCGATTCCACACTCCCGGTACCACACTCCGAACTGGATGATTTCTTTGGCCCGCGCAAGTGGGACGTGCCCGCCGACGAATCTACGGCCCGCCCGCTGGGCATCGTCGTGGGTGGCTCACTGAGCAAAGGGCTGGAGGTCAAACTCGATCGCGAGACGCCGATCGAGACGACGGCCGTCGGCCGCTACGTCGTGATCGAGGGGCAAGGGCGTAAGTTCTTCTCCATGGTGACGGACGTGCAACTCGACGCGACCGATCCACGCCTGGCGAAGACCGCGCCCGACATGAGCGACGATTTCATGCGCGAGATCATGATCGGCACCAGCACCTTTGGCCTGCTGCACGTCTCGCCGATGTTGATGCTGGAAGAAGGCACCACCGAGCCGAAGCCCGTCAAGACCGTGCCCGGCCACTTCGCGCGCGTGGTTGAGGCGACCTCTGAGGATGTAAACCAGATCTTCGGCGAGGGCGGGACGCCGGGATTTTTCCACGTGGGCGAGCCGCTGGACATGGACGGCATTCGCATCTACCTGAATCTGAAACGCTTCGTGGAACGATCGAGCGGTGTGTTTGGCAAGAGCGGCACGGGCAAGACCTTCCTCACGCGGATGTTGCTGGCGGGCATCGTGAAAGAGAACGTCGCCGTCAATCTGGTCTTCGATATGCAC
>JAGOBP010000095.1 GCA_017999195.1 Thermoflexales bacterium | reverse complement strand
CTTGGGCGGCAGCCCGTGCAGCAACGTACGCTTGGCGAACAGCCACAAGAAATAGGCCGCGCCGGAAAAGTCAATCTCGTCCGATAAACTCAAGTAGTGTTCGGGGCCGGTTTCCAACGAAATCGCAATCGACGGAATCTTGAACGACGCCGATTCCAATGTCGCACCGACTGTGCCGCAGACGGTCACACCTTCGCCCAAGTTTTCGCCATAATTAATACCGGACACGACTAGATCGACTTTGCGTTCGGCAATTTCAAACAGGCCGTGCTGCACCACCTGCGCGGGTGTGCCCTCAATGCCGTAACCGAAGAGTGCATGGCCGTTGATCGAGAGTTCGTGCCGGTAAATGCGGCCTTCGGAGGTAGGCGGCATTGATCGGCCCGCGCCGGATTGCTGTTGGTGCGGCGCGGTGATCAGCACTTCGCCCAGCGGCTCCAGCACTTCGGCCGCGATGCGCAATCCTTTGGAGGTGATGCCGTCGTCGTTGGTAATCAGAATGAGGGGGCGTTGAATGGTCATCGTGCGGCGATAATACCAGTGAAGCAAAGCGACGGCAAGTGAGGTAGAATAGCCCGGAAGTTCGGTAGTGCAATAGTTCAGTAGTGCGATAGGCGGGGTGCGACTACTGGGGTGTTGAACTATCGCACTATCTTACTATCGCACTATTGCACTTATGACCAAATTCCCGTTCATTGCCATCGAAGGTGTCATTGGCGTCGGCAAGACCACGCTGGCGCGCATGTTAGCCCCGGACTTCCACGGTGAGTCGTTACTGGAAGTCTTCGAAGAGAATCCGTTCCTCAGCGACTTCTACGCCGACCGCGACCGCTATGCCTTTCAGACGCAGATTTTCTTTCTGCTCAGTCGCTATCGCCAGCAGCATCAGGCTGTGCCCAACGCGCTGAAGCGCGGCCCCATGTTCAGCGACTATACCTTTGCCAAAGACTCGCTCTTTGCCCATCTCACGCTCAGCGCCGATGAGTTGACGGTGTATGAGAAGTTGCACAATGCGCTGGCTGAGAAGATCCCCACACCCGATCTGCTGATCTACCTCCGCGCGGATCTGGATACGCTGATGGCGCGCATCGCCATGCGCGACCGACCCTATGAGCGCGGCATGGATCGCTCGTACATCGATAATCTGCGGCTGGCGTATGAGGGCTTTTTTACCGCCTACACCGCCTCGCCCGTGCTCGTCATCGACACCAACCACTTGAACATCGTCACTGATCCCGATGCCTATGTGGATGTGCGCGAGCGCATCCGCACCGCGCTGGGCGAAGGCACCTTCCAGCCATCGCTGCCACAAATGTCCTTGACCACCGGTGCGCTCAGTGCGCCCAAAGCCGGCGAACTTGCCGCGATTTCGACCGGTGACACGCTGCGCGATTTTGCGGCGCTCTCGCAATCGATCGGCAACCTGGGTTCGACGTTGGCCGACGGCGTCGATCGGTTGACGCTGCAAGACTCGCTCAACTTGTGCGCGCGCCGCCTCACCCGTCTGGCGGAAGCGCATCATCTTAAACTGGAAGCGTAGCAGAGGCGGCGCCCGCTCTGCTTATCACTTTTCACGGAGCCTCATGACCAAACATTTCATCGCCATTGCCGGCAACATCGGCGTCGGCAAATCCACGCTGGTTGGCCTACTGGCCGAGCGGCTGGAGTGGACGCCCTTCTACGAAGCCGTTGACGAAAATCCGTATCTCTCGGACTTCTATCAAGACATGCGCTCGTGGAGTTTTCATTCGCAAGTCTTCTTTTTGTCGAAACGGCTGCGCCATCATCGCGGCCTGCTCGATCATCCCAACAGCGTCATTCAAGATCGCAGCATCTACGAAGATGCTGAAATCTTCGCTAAAAACCTGTACCGGCAAGGCCAGATGTCCGATCGGGATTACGCCACCTACCGCGAATTGTACGAAGTGCTGACGCTCTATCTGCCGCCGCCCGATCTGGTCGTCTATCTGCGCGCCAGCGTCGAGACCTTGACCAGCCGCATCCATCAGCGCGGCCGCGATTACGAACGCGACATTTCGGCCGATTATCTGGCGCGGCTGAATCAGTTGTACGATGAATGGATCGACAACTTTACGCTGTGCCCGGTGTTGACCATTCCCGCCGATCAGCTGGACTACGTCCATCAGGACGGTCATTTGGACATCGTCACGTCGGTGATCCTCAAGCGGCTCAGCGGCAAAGAAGTGGTGATGTTTGACTAAGGCGGCCGGTGAAAAATCAGTAAAATCAACCCGCACGGTGTTGATCTAGCGGCCAATCCGGTGTAACATTCAGCCCGCAGCAATCCAAATTGCGGCATACCCGTCAGTGTGAGAGCACGGCGCGTGTGCCGTTTATATTTCACATGGAGGCTACATGAACAAGGTTCCCACTCACTTTCTTTCGCCCAAGCTGGAGGTCCGGCCCGATCCCGAAAAAGGCGGATTTGGCGTGTTCGCGCGCGAAGCGGCGCAGGTTGGTGAAGTGCTCGCGGTCTGGGGCGGCAACATCGTGACGGAAGAACTGCTGGCGCAGCTGCCGGACGTCACACAGCATCACGCCGTGCAGATCGACGAGGAGTTGTATCTGGCGACGGTCGGCGACCTGGAGCCTGCCGACTATGTGAATCACTCGTGCGAGCCGAACCTGGGTCTGCGCGGGCAAATTACGCTGGTGGCGCTGCGCGACATCCAGCCCGAAGAAGAAGTGTGCTTCGATTATGCGATGACGGACAGCACGCCCTACGATGAGTTTGAGTGTCACTGCGGGCTGTCTACGTGCCGGGGCGTCATCACCGGCAATGACTGGCAGTTGCCCGAGTTGTGGGCCAAGTATCAGGGCTATTTCTCGCCGTATTTGCAGCGCCGCATCGAGCAATTGGCCGGTGAGCAGGGTTTGCTTATCACGCCGATGGGGATCACTAATCAGGCGTGGCTGTTTCAGCCGCGTTAAACACACCCGTCGGCCCCCGTTGATCTCGTCTCGCGCCCTGACCTGCCGCCGCAGGCCAGGGTGTTTTGTTGGCTTTACAGACGGGCGGCCCGGCGCTATAGTTGACTTTCATCTCGGCGGCCGCAGCCGCGCTGCGGTCAGTTTGGACAACGGGTGAATCGGGAGTTTATCAACTTTGGAAGAGTCAGACCAGTTGGATCAAGCCCGTAAGCCAGCCCCGCGCCGCGTGCCGAAGACGTTCCGCGCGATGCAGCACCGCAATTTCAGGCTGTATTTTGCGGGTCAATTGATCTCGGTGGCCGGCACGTGGATGCAAACCGTGGCGCAGGCGCTGCTCGTCTATCAGCTGAGCCACTCGGAGTTGATGCTGGGCGTGGTTGGCTTTGCGGCGGCCATTCCGTCGCTGCTTATTTCGCCGTGGGGCGGCGTGATCGTCGATCGCGTCTCGAAGCGCAAGCTGCTGGTGATCACGCAATCGGCCGCGATGGTGCTGGCCTTTGTTCTGGCCGTGCTGGCGTTTACCGGAGCGGTCCAAGTCTGGCATATCGTGGCGTTGGCAGCCTGTCTGGGTGTGATCAATTCGTTCGACGGGCCGGGGCGGCAGGCCTTCGTCGTGGAGATGGTGGGCCGCGAAGATTTGCCCAATGCCATCGCCGTCAACTCGATGATGTTCAACGGCGCGCGCGTGGTCGGCCCGGCCATCGGCGGCATACTGTATGTGGCCTTCGGCGCGGCGGGCTGTTTTTTCCTGAACGGACTGTCCTTTCTGGCTGTGATCGCGTGTTTGCTGTTGATGCGGCTCGCGCCGCGCGAGCGCGTAGTGAAGGGCGAATCGCCGTGGCACGACCTGCTGCACGGCATGCGCTTCGTGTTTGCCCACCGCGAAATCTTTGCGCTGTTGATGCTGGCCTTGATCTTCAGCGTGTTTGGCATTTCCTACTTCGCCATTTTGCCCGCCTTTGCCGATCAGATTTTGCACATCGATGAGGCCGGTTATGGCGCGCTCAATTCGATGTTGGGCGTGGGCGCGTTAAGCACGGCCTTCTTCATCGCGCGGTACGGCGATCGGGGGCAGCGCGGCCGCTGGCTGATCATGGCGAATCTCGCTTTCCCGATCGGTCTGTTGCTCTTCGCGAACAATACGTCGCCCACCATCGCGATGCTGCTCGCCTTGTTACTGGGCATCGGCTTCATGTTTGAGTTCACGCTGATCAATACGCTGTTGCAGACCAGCGTACCCGATAACGTGCGCGGCCGCGTGATGGGCCTGTACACGCTGACGTTTTTTGGCTTTGCGCCGTTTGGCAATCTGGCGCTGGGCCAGTGGTCTGAAATCAAGGGCATGAGTTTCACCATTTCGGTCAGCGCGGGGTTGACGCTGATTCTGGCCGCGTGCGTCATTCTCTTGGTGCCGAAATTACGACGGTTGCCTTAAACTCGATCATCAGCTTGTCCGCAGCTTACGGAGTAGGCCGATAAACCACGCAGGGCACTAAGGAGCACGCAGCAAAAACGAGGACTGATCGATCTGTTGCAAAAAGTTGAGCCCCATTCAGCGTGCCAATTGCTCCTCCAAATAAATTGCGCCCGCCGGAAGTCGCTTCACTCCCGGCGGGCGCTGTTCACTCGTCACTCATCACTTTTTCTTCGACACCACCGCAAACCCCACCGCCCCCGGCCCGATGTGCGTCCCGATCACGGGCGTGATGTCCAGCGACCAGATCGACTTTTCCGGCAGCATCGGCTCTACCAGTTGCCGAATTTCTTCGGCGCGGCCGGCGGCATGGGTGTGCACCATCGCCACGCGCTCCAGCGGCGAGCATTGACTGAGCAGGTTCACCAGCTGCCCGATGGCGCGGCTGCGCGTGCGAACGCGATCAGAGTCGGCTTTGCCGTTATACATCTTGAGGATGGGCTTCACTTGCAGCAAGCCGCCCAGCCCCGCCACGATACTGCTGACCCGCCCGCTGCGCTTCAGAAATTCCATCGTGTCCAAAGCGGCAAAGACGTGGATGCGCGGGATCAAGCCGTTGACCCGCTCGATGATCTCGACCAGCGAGCAACCGTCGCGTGCGGCCCGGGCGGCTTCTTCCACCACAAAGCCCGTGCCTAGACTCAACTGGCGCGAATCAAAAGCGGTCACGCGCGTGCTGGTCGTGTCTTGCGCCGCGACCTTCGCCACATTGAGGGTGCCGCTCAGGCTTTCCGAAATGTGAATCGACAAGATTTCAGTCGCACCGTCCTGGGCCAGCCGATCGTAGGCTTGCTTAAACACTTCGTGACCGGGCGCGGCCGTCGTCGGCAGCGGATTGCTCTGCGGCAGCCGCCCATAGAAGTCGGCGCGGGAAATATCCACGCCGTCGCGATAGCCTTGATCGCCAAAGTTGATGAACAAGGGCACGACGGTGATGCTGAGTTGCTCGATCACCGACTGCGGCAGATCACAGGTGCTATCCGTAACAATTTTGATGGACATGCTGAACTCCTAACGAGTAATCCGTACTGCATAATCCACAACTTACGCATTACTCGTTACGCATTATTTTAATCCGCCAACGAACTCGATAACGAGTTGGTTAAACTCTTCCGGCTGCTCTTCATGCGGCACGTGGCCCGCCTGCGGAATGACGATGAGCTTTGAATCAGCGATGGCTTGCTGCAAACGCGGCCCGTTCGCCGGATTGATCCACGTATCGTGTTCGCCCCAAATAATCAGCGTGGGCGCGGTGATTTCGGCCAGACGCCCGCTGATGTCATTCTGGCCGCTGTCGCGCGACATCGCCAAAAGGCCCAGATCCCAATCGGGTGTGCGCAGCGCGCGGCGATAGCCAATCAACACGTCGTCGCTGAGCTTGGCTGGATCATACCATGCACTCTTGATTGTGTCCGCATTGCGAGTATCGTCGGCCAGCAAGAAGCGCACGGCATGCTGCCCCCAGCGTCGAATCGGGGGAAATTCCAATATCGTCGAGACGACCGCCGCATTGGGCGCGCCCGTGAAAATGGCCGCATCGACGAAGATCAAACCGCGCACGCGATCAGGATATTTCAGCGCGAAATGGGCGATGATGTTGCCACCCATCGAATTCCCGGCCAACACCGCCCGATCGATCCCCACGGCGTCCATGAAGGCCGCTAACCGATCGGCTTGCGCGGCGTGCGCCATCGTGCCGTCCCAACTTTTATCGCTCAGGCCGAAGCCGCGCATATCGGGCGCGTAAACTGTGTAGCCAGCCTCAGCGATCGGGCGCAGGTTGTTCCGCCACGAAAATGACGACGCGCCAAAGCCGTGCACCAGCACGATCGGCACATCGCCCGCTCCTGCTTTTTCATAGTACACCCGCGTATCACCGGCCTGCACGAAAGCGCCATCGGCATCAGCCAGCGTCACGGGATCAACCGGCGCTGTGCCAGTCAAGGGCAGTAGATACGGCAGTCCAACGATGATAAACGTCAGACTGCCCAATCCGATCAGCAAGAATTTCTTTAAGCGTGACACTCGCCCTCACGTTGAAATAATAGTGACCAAGGCTCACTCGTCATCGCGCAGCATCCCTGTGGGACTCATCACTCGTTACTGAACCATGACCGGCTGCGGATTCAGCCGCACGCCGGACGCTTTCTCGCGCAAATGAATGCCTTCCAGATGATGCTCGTCCGACCGCTTGACGAACGACTCGATGATGTCGCCCTTGCCGTCGGTGATGCGCACCACTTTGCCGTCTTGCATCTGGATCACGCGATCGACGTATTCCGTCAATCGCAGATCGTGCGTGACCATGATGCCCGCGCGATTCTGTTCGTGAATGAGATTGGCAAAGGTCTCGACGACTTGAAAGGCACGTTCGGTGTCCAGCGAGGCCGTGGGTTCGTCGGCCAGCACCACACTGGGATTGTGAATCAGCGCTCGGGCAATGGCCACGCGCTGTTGTTGACCACCCGACAGTTGCGAGGGCAGGTTCTTCATGCGATCACCCAGCCCCAGCCGCGCCAACAATTCCTGCGCACGCTGCTTGCCCGCCTTGTCCAGTTTGTTGTTGAAGCGCAGCATCAATTCCACGTTTTCTTGCGCGGTCAGATACGGCACCAGATTGTTGGCCTGAAACGTAAAGCCGATGTTCTGGCGGCGGAATTTGGCCCGGTCGCCTTCGCTCATCTTGGCCAGACTTTGGTTGTTGATGAAAATATCGCCGGTGCTGGGGCGCAGCAACGCGGCCAGCATGGCCAACATCGTCGTCTTGCCAGAACCGCTGGGGCCGACCAGCGCCACAAATTCGCCGGCCTTCACTTGAATCGACACGTCGTTCACCGCATAGATCGTGCCGTTATCCACTTTATAAGTTTTCACTACGTTCTTGGTTTCAAGCGCAATCGTCATGGCTCTATCCTTGATTTACTTATCTACTAATCTACTTGTCTACTAATCTACTTCTTTTCCTACCCACCCAACCCCAACGCCCGCAGCGGCTCGATGCGCAGCGAATAGCGCACGGACACCAGACCACCGATCGGGCCGATGAGCAGCAGCGACGCAATCGCGATGGCCGTTGACGCGGGCCGGAACACGATTGGCACGGTGACGGGGAAGTTGGCCGCCAGCAGCAGCGTTGCCGCCGCGCCAATCGCCACCCCGATCATCGTCACGACGGTCACCTGAAAGATCGACGCAATCGCGACGGTGCGGCTGGGCGCGCCGATGGCCTTGAGCATGCCGATTTGCGGCGTTTTTTGCAGCGTCTGAATCTGGAAGAAACCGCCAATCACCAGCACGCCGATGATGAGCGTGAAGATGCGCTGCGTGTCCAGCGTCGCTTGTTGTTCCGCGTAACCGGGCGTCTTCTTGTAAGCCGTCACGATGTCGGCCGTCTCGACGCGCTCCACGCTCTGCATGATCGTGCGCTGCATCTCTTTCAGTTGCGACGGGTCTTTCAACTTCACTGCAATCACGTTGTAGGTCAATTCGCCGCTCGGCTCTGACCCTCTGGGCCGGATGCGGTCCCACGTAATGTCGGCCACAATCACCGACGGCCGCAAAAAGAACTGCTGCCCTTCGCTGATGCCAACCACCGTCAGCGTGAAGTATTCTTCTTTCGTGCCTTGCACACTCTTCAATGTGAGCAGGTCGCCAACCTTGGCCTTGGCGCGCACCGACGTATTCAGATCGATCACGATCTCATTCGCGCGGCGGCTTTCAAAGGTGCGCCCCTGCTTGATGGGCACATCGCCCGGTCGGCCCGGATCAACGCCCAGCAGCGACACATCCAGCGGCTTGGTGCCGTCGGAAAACACGATCGTCGAGCTGCTCACCCCGATCGGACCGGCGGCCGCCACCCCGTCCAGTCGCGCCACATCGTTCAACTTCGAACGCTCGATGCGGCTGCCGCTGATCGACAACTGCGAATTCTCTTGATACACCAATAAATCCGCGTCCAACTTCGACAGATATTCAATGTTGCCCGCGCCCAACCCTTCGGCCAGGCCCGCGACGAACAGCACCAGCAGCGTGATCAGCGCAATCACCAGGCTGATCAACAGGAAGCGCCCGCGCAGTCGCCAGATTTCTTTGAGTGATAAATAAACGGCCATGTTTTCTCCGTGCAGCGTGTTGCGTGCTGCGTGTCGTCTTCACGAAACACGCACCACGTATCACAAATTAAACTGAAACCTTCACATTACTGATCCGATAATGCTGCAGCGCCCGATTGCGCGCGTAGTGATGATCGATGATGGGCGCGGGATAAGCCTGTCCGATAAGACACTGCGCTTCACGCTGCTCCAGCGACGTCATCTTCCACGGTTCGTGCACCAACCGATCGGGCACGCGCGCCAACTCGGGCAGCCATTGCCGCACGAACGTCCCATCGGGATCAAAACGCTGGCCTTGCAGCGTGGGATTGAACACGCGGAAGAACGGTTGCGCATCCGCGCCCACGCCCGCGGCCCACTGCCAGCCCCCCGCGTTTGAGGCCGAATCGCCGTCGATCAACTGCTGCATAAAATACTGCTCGCCCTTGCGCCAATCGATGAGCAAATCCTTGGTCAAGAACGACGCCACGATCATCCGCGCCCGATTGTGCAGCCAGCCCGTCGCGTTCAAGCAGCGCATGGCCGCATCCACGACGGGATAGCCCGTGCGACCTTCGCACCATGCGGCAAAGGCGGCTTCGTCATCCAGCCACGCAAAGTTCGTATAATGTTCGCGCAATGGCCGCTGAATGGTGTGCGGAAAGTGATACAGCAGCGCCATATAAAACTCGCGCCAGATCAACTCGTTCAACCAACTCTCTGCGCCCGCTTTCGCCGCAGCGTCTTCCGCCAAGTCGATGGCTGCTTGCGCGCCCCAGTACGCCTGCCGGATGCTGATCGCGCCGAAGCGCAGATACGGCGACAAAAATGAGGTGGCCGCCCGATCGAGCAAGTTGCGCCCTTCAGCATAACCAAAAACGGTTTCGTCGAGAAAATCATTCAATCGATTGATGGCGGCCGCTTCACCGGCCGCCGGTAAGTCGATGGCGACTTCGCCAAAATCCAGCGGCAGCGACTCAACCGGCGGCAGCGATACGGCCAACGTCTCAGGCACGGTCGAGATTTCTCCGGCCGACGGTTTGGGCAGCGCCAGCCACGCTCGCTTGAAGGCCGTAAAGACTTGATACGGCCGCCCCGTCATCGTGACCACGTCTTCAGGCTGATGCAACGTCACATCGTCAAACGCCTCAACCGACAGGCCGTTCTGTTCCAGTTCCAGCGCCACCCGTCGATCGCGCTGACGCGCATACGGCGTCAAATCCAGGTTGAACAACATCTGCGTCGAGTGTGTTTCTTGCGCCAGTTGCCACAGCACTTTGGCCGGGTCGCCGCGCCGCACAATCAACTGTGAGCCGCGTTCGCGCAGGGCCGCATCAAGGGCGCGCAGATTCGCCACCAGCCACGCGATGCGCTTCTCGCCGACGCGCTCCGATTGCAACAACTTCGGATCGATAACGAAGACGGGCACGACCTCGCCGCGTTCAATTCCCGCGGACAGAGCCGGGTTGTCCGCTAATCGCAAATCTCGCCGGAACCACATAATTGAACGTGTCACGTTAGCCTCTAAACCCAATCAATGACAAATTCCAAATGACCAATGACAAACCCATTTACCGCTCGAATTCGTTTGTCATTGTTCATTGGTCATTTTTAATTCTTCAACCGCCGCTTTCAACTTCGCCACTTCGGGATGATCGTACTGGTTGCGATTGTAGTGCACCATGCGCAGCGTGCCCGTCGTGTCGATGATGAACGTCGCGCCCAACTGCGCCATATCCATGTCGGTGCGGATGCCGCTCTGGTATTTTTTCTCCCGAGCGATGCGCGCCCCGTTGCGCACCAAGCCGGGGTCCAGCACTTCTTTCACGCCCATCCGGTCGATGCGGAACGCTTTGTAG
>JAGOBP010000617.1 GCA_017999195.1 Thermoflexales bacterium | reverse complement strand
CGCTGGGACTGCTCGTTTTCCTGCTGATCGACACCGCGAACGAAGGTCTGGAGAAAGCGGCGCGCGTGCCCGGTTCACTGCAAGGCATCATTTTGTTTGGCGCGGGTGCGCTGTTGGCCTACTTCTTGATCCAGATGATTTCGTCGCGCAAAGCGGGCAAACGCGACGAAGCCGCCGGGCGGCTCAACGTCGCGCTACTATTGGCGATTGGCATCGGCTTGCACAACCTGGCCGAAGGGTTGGTTGTCGGTGCGGCCTACGCTTCGGGTGCAGCGGCACTGGGCGCGTTCCTGGTCGTGGGCTTCACGCTGCACAACGTCACGGAAGGCATTGGTATTGCCGCGCCCGTCGCTGTTGATCGGCCTTCGCTTAAGAGTTTCATCACGCTGGCCGCCATCGCGGGCCTGCCCGCCATTGTCGGCGCGTGGATCGGCGGCTTCATCTACAGCGACCTTGCCGCGACGATCTTCCTGGGGGTCGGCACGGGGGCTATCGTGCAGGTGATCGTCGAAGTGGGCAAGCTGCTGATGCGGCACGGTCAGCGCGAAGGTCAATCGGTGGCGACGCTGCCCAACTTGATCGGCTTTGCGCTTGGCCTGGCGATCATGTACGCTACCGCCTTGCTCGTTGCGGTGTAAAATGGGGTGGCTACGCTATCCAACATCATGGTGAATTGAATGACCCAACTTAAGTTGTACTCGTGGAACGTTAACGGCATCCGCGCCGCCGAAAAAAAAGGCTTTGTCGATTGGCTCGCGCAATCGGGCGGCGATGTCGTCGCGCTGCAAGAGACCAAGGCCAGCCCCGATCAGTTATCAGCGGCCCTGCTCAACCCGAGCGGCTATCAAGTCGATTGGACCTCGGCCGAGAAGAAGGGCTATTCGGGCGTCGCCACATACAGTCGGGTTGCGCCGAAGACGGTGTTGCATGGCTTTGGCGAGGAGCGCTTCGACAAGGACGGTCGGATTCTGATCAGCGACTTCGATCGGTTTGTCTTCTTCAACATCTACTTTCCCAACGGCGGACGCGGCCCCGAATGGGTGCAGCATAAACTGGAGTTCTACAAGCGCTTCATCAAAGTGGTCAACGGTTACACGCAGCAAGGCCGCTCCGTGATCATGACGGGCGATGTCAACACCGCTTATGCTGAAATCGATCTGGCGCGACCCAAGGAAAATAGCAAAAAAACCGGCTTTTTGCCGGAAGAACGCGAAGCGATGAACGACTTCTTCGCCGCCGGATTGATCGACACCTATCGGCATCTGCGGCCCACGGAAGTGAAGTACACGTGGTGGGATGTGGTCACTCGCTCGCGTGAACGCAATGTGGGTTGGCGCATTGATTATTTCTTTGTGTCGAGCGACCTAAAAGAATTCGTCGTCGAGGCAGAGATTCATGATCAAGTTATGGGGTCAGATCACTGCCCGATCAGTTTGACGTTGAGTCTATAATTTGCCGGAAAAGAACACAGAAAGCACAAAGAGATTCTGACTTCTTTCGTGCTCTTTGCGTTCTCTCGTGGCAAATCAGGAAATTCCAAGGTTGTTCGTTCAACATGAAAAACCTCGATCAATTCAGAGCCACGTTTCCCAGCCCGCAACAGCGCATGGATAAACTGGTCCCGCGCATCGAAGAAGCCCGTAACCGGCTTGGTGCGCTAACGCCAGCGGAACTCGTCGAACGCAGCGGCTGCGCTCTCGCCGCAGACGGGCGCTATCAGCTGGACTTCGCGGGCCGCGCGTACACCATCGATCAGGCGTTTGTGGTGCGACGCGCCGACACCGGCGACGAAGCCCCCGCCTTCATTCAAAGCATTATCCTGATGTACCTCGCCACGGCCGATGGCACGCCACCCTTTGAGCACTGGATCAGTTTTCACGAACTGCCCGACGGTCAATTCTACGAGCAAGCCTTTCGCGGCTACAGCGGCGAAGAGTTGATTCGCGGCCTGCACGGTGACGTTGACGCCTTCAAGCGCGCGGCCGAAATATTGCACGGTGAAGCGATCGGGCTGGGTGATGCCGCGTTTGCCTTTCGGGTGCTGCCCCGCTTGCAAATCGCCGTCGTGATGTATGCGGGTGACGAAGATTTTCCCGCGCAAGCGCGCGTCCTGTTTGAAGCCACCGCGCCACACTACCTCTCCACCGACGGTCTCGCCATCCTCGGCGGCCAACTCGTCGGGCAGATCATCAAAGCCGCTCGCCCCTGATTTTTATCATCAGACCGCGCTGAATTGGCGCTAGGCGCGGCCTAGCGTGACATTCTTCCTGTGCGCCTGTGACACCCATTACTGCCTGCCTTTAGTTGTTCGGCCTATAACTAGTAGTGTAAAAACAAACTACTAGCGAGGCCCGCATGGAACTATTAGGCAACCTCACCGCGATCGGTTTTACCGAGTACGAAGCCAAAGTCTACATGGCGCTGTTGCGCGACAATCCCGCCAACGGCTATCAGGTCAGCAAGCGCTCGGGCGTGCCGCGCTCGATGGTGTATGAAGCGCTGGGGCGGCTGTATGCGCGCGGCGCAGTGCTGACGACTGCCGGTGAAGAAAAATCGACGCTGTACCGGCCACTGCCGCCGGATGTGCTGCTTGATCGCTACGATCAAGAGCAGCGGCATTTGATCAGCGACCTGCGCGACGGCCTGCGCGCCTTGCACACCGCCGCCGATGAAGATCACGTCTGGTCGGTCACGGGCCGCACCTCCGTCCTGTCGTATGCCGGGCAGATGATCCGCCGCGCCAAACAAGATGTGTGGCTGGTGGTCAACGATGCCGCGCTCGAAGTGCTCCGCCCACAGATTATCGCGGCCAGCAAACGCGGC
>JAGOBP010000094.1 GCA_017999195.1 Thermoflexales bacterium | reverse complement strand
TACGTCCGAGCAGAAGGCACACATCAACTTGAAGCCGCACCGTGTCTTGCCACGTTGGAACTATACGATCGAGCCGCGCTCACGCGCACACAAAACCGAAAAATAATACTTCGGCAGAATCTAAGTTCTTTCTCGCGATGCCAATTATTGATCGCCGTACGCTTCGTTCAATTTTAGCCGGTATGTTGATCGGAATCTATTTGACAGTGGCCATTTTGTTCATGGTTGTCGGCTATGGTTATCTGGGAATCATGATGGGAATTGCTGTAATAGCGGTCGTCGCCATTATCCTCGTGAACAAATTCAATTCTGCTCAAAACAAAAGCGGAGGACGCAATGTCAGACAATAGTAAAGATTTCTTCAACGCCCGTGGCACATTCGATACCGGTTCCGGCGAAGCGGCGATTTATCGCCTCAGCGCGCTCGGCAAGGTTGAGCGGCTGCCGTTCTCGATCAAGGTGATGCTCGAATCGGTGCTGCGCAATTGCGACGGCTACGTCGTCACCGAAGAGGACGTGAAGACGCTGGCGAACTACAACGCCAAATCGCCCGCGCAGGTCGAAGTGCCGTTCAAGTTGGCGCGTGTCGTCATGCAGGACTTCACCGGCGTCCCCGGCGTCGTCGATCTGGCGGCGATGCGGGCCGCAGCCAAGCGGATGGGCGGCGACCCGAAGAAGATCAACCCGCTCATCCCGGTTGATCTCGTGATCGATCACTCGGTGCAAGTCGATTACTTCGGTACGCCCGACGCGTTGCGCCTCAACTCCGATGTCGAGTTCGAGCGCAATCAGGAGCGCTACGAATTCCTGCGCTGGGGCCAGCAAGCCTTCACCAACTTTCGCGTCGTGCCGCCCGCGACCGGCATCATCCATCAGGTCAACCTCGAGTTTCTGGCGAAAGTCGTCATGATCAAAGACGGCGTCGCTTATCCCGATACGCTCGTCGGCACGGACAGCCACACGACCATGATCAACGGCGTGGGCATCGTGGGCTGGGGCGTGGGCGGCATCGAGGCCGAGGCCGTGATGTTAGGCCAGCCGCTGTACATCCTCACGCCCAAGGTGGTCGGCTTCAAGTTGACGGGCCAGTTGCGCGAAGGCGTGACCGCGACCGACCTCGCTTTGACGGTGACGCAGATTTTGCGCAAGCACGGCGTCGTCGATAAGTTCGTGGAATTTTACGGCGCGGGCCTCAGCCAGATCGCGCTGACCGATCGTGCGACGATTGCGAACATGGCCCCCGAATACGGCGCGACGATGGGCTTCTTCCCGATCGATGCCGAGACTCTGAACTACCTGCGCCGCACGGGCCACACCGATGCTGAGTTGATGCTCGTCGAACGATATGCGAAGGAGCAAGGTCTTTTCCGCACCGATGACACGCTCGATCCCGAATATACCGAAACGCTGGAACTCAACCTGGCCGATGTGGTGCCCAGCCTCGCCGGACCGAAGCGCCCGCAAGATCGTGTGCCACTGACCGAGATGAAGAAGTCGTTTGAAGGCGCATTGGTTGCGCCGGTGAAAGATCGCGGCTTTGGCTTAGGCGAAAGTGATCTGAGCAAGACGGGCTTTGTGAAAGACAACGGCCACAGCGCGGAGATCAAACATGGCGCAGTCGTCATCGCCTCGATCACATCCTGCACCAATACGTCGAATCCGTCCGTATTGATCGCGGCGGGACTTGTCGCCAAGAAAGCGGCCGAGCGTGGCCTGAAACCGCCGACCTACGTGAAGACCAGCCTCGCACCCGGCTCGAAGGTAGTGCATGAATATCTTCAGGAAGCGGGTTTGCTAACGTCTCTGGAGCAGGTCGGTTTCGACATTGTGGCTTATGGCTGCACGACGTGTATCGGCAACAGCGGCCCGCTGCCGCTGCCCGTGTCGAATGCCATCACCGAAGGCAACCTCGTGGCGGCGGCGGTGTTGAGCGGCAATCGCAACTTTGAGGGGCGCGTGAATCCCTTTGTGAAGGCGAACTATCTGGCCTCGCCGCCGCTGGTGGTAGCGTACGCGCTCGCTGGCACGGTAGACATCGATCTCGCGACGGAACCAATCGGGTTGGATCAGAACGGCCAGCCAGTGATGTTGAAAGAGATTTGGCCGACGCAAAAAGAGGTGTCTGATCTCGTCGCCAGCTCGATCAAGCCGGAGATGTTCCAGCGTTCTTACGGCAACGTCTTTGACGGCAATCCGCAGTGGAATGAGATTCCGGTGTCGGGCGGCGAACTGTATCAATGGAATGACGCCTCGACGTATATTCAAGAGCCGCCGTTCTTCAAAGAAACCACGCTTGAGGTGAAGCCCATCCAACCGATCGGTGGGGCGCGCGTCCTGGCGATCTTCGGCGATTCGGTCACGACCGATCACATCTCGCCTGCGGGCAACATCGCGGAGAGCGGGCCGGCGGGGCAATACCTCGTCTCGCTCGGCGTGAAGAAGGCCGACTTCAATCAATACGGCACGCGGCGCGGCAACGATCGCGTGATGACGCGCGGCACGTTCGCCAACATCCGCATCAAGAATCTGATGGTGCCTGGCGTCGAAGGCGGCGTGACGGTGCATCAGCCCAGCGGCGAACGCATGAGCATCTTCGATGCGGCGATGAAGTACAAAGCCGCAGGCGTGCCGTCGATTGTGCTGGCGGGCAAAGAATATGGCACCGGCTCCAGCCGCGACTGGGCCGCGAAAGGCCCGTATTTGCAGGGCGTACGTGCGGTGATCGCGGAATCGTTCGAGCGCATTCACCGTAGTAACCTGGTGGGCATGGGCATTCTGCCGCTGCAATTCAAGGACGGGCAGAACGCCGAAGCGCTGGGTTTGACGGGGCAGGAAGTGATCGATATTGTTGGACTAAGCGATGACCTACGGCCGCGACAGGATGTCACGGTGCAGGCCAAGAAGGCCGATGGATCCGTGGTGGAATTCACGGCCACCGTTCGCATCGACACGCCGATCGAAGTGGAGTATTATCGCAACGGCGGCATCTTGCAGACGGTGCTGCGGAAGTTGGTGAAGGAAGCATAGGCAACCGTCACCGGACTCCAAGCGGACAAGCGGACCAAAAACGGACACCGACTGAGTCCGTTTCCATCCGTTTGTCCGTTTCGCGAAGCGGTCCGCTGACAGCTCACCGTTCGCATCGATATACCAGCAGAAATAAACACCGGGACTTGATCGGCTGATCAAGTCCCGGTGTTATTTGTCTGAATCGCCTTCAATCAGGGCGTTTGCGAAGCGAGGAGTTGCTGTGCCACCTTCTCGGCCTTCCACGGCGCGGCATAGAACTTGAGGTACGCTTCAACTTGGCTGGACCAGTACGAATCCAGATGATCACCGGGGGCAATGGTGTACGTGTGCGGAATGTGGCGAGCTTCTAGCAATTTGCTCAACTGTGCCGAGGTGGCTCGGGTCCAATCGGATGCGCCGGAATCAATAAAGAAGCGCAGCGAATCGATGGCCGCGGTCGGGGCCAGGTCGATCGGATCAAAATTGGCCGCCGCCTGATTCACACCCAGCGCCGAGCTGTGCGAGCCGACCGACGAGAACAACTCGGGGTGGCGGAAGGCGATTTCGAGCGCCCATACACCGCCGCGCGAAATGCCGCCGATGGCGCGATAATCGCTCTGGCGTAAAGTGCGGTACGTCCGATCGATGTAGGGGATAAACTCATCGACCATCGCCGCTTCAAACGACTTATCGCCGCCGGAGGTGCGGTTGTACACGCCTTCTTTATCGCCGCGCGGCAGGGCGATGATGAAGGGCGGCAGTTCGCCGGATTGAATTAGGCGATTGGCGGCGGTGACGATACCCAGCTCAAGCCAGTGATTCTCGTCCATCGGCCAGCCGTGAAAGAGATAGATCACCGGGTATTTGGTTTTGTTGTCTTCGGCGTCGTAGCAGGGCGGCAGATAAATGGCGTAGTCGTGAGGTTTGCCAAACACCTGGCTGGGCCACTTGTTGCGCACCACTTGGCCGCTGAATTGACACTCACTCGTCGTCAACGGGCGCGCCACCAAGGTGGCACGGGCCACGGGCAAAGCGGTTGCGGTCGGTTCGGGCGTCGCGGTGGGGGGCAGATCGGTCGGGCCGGGTGTTGGCGTCGGCGCGACGTTGATAATCACCTCGACGTTTGTGTCAGGCGAAACGGTGTCAACTGGCTCTTGGATAGCCAGGGCTGTATTGGTGGTGGGCGGCAGCAAGGCTAATTGCGCGCAGCTGCCTAAGGGCACAATGGCCAGCGCCAGAATCAGCCAGAGTGCCAAGCGTATGATGCGTTTCACTACGGTTCTGCCTTTTAATTTGCTCGGTTAATTGGGGTCAAGAAGCATCAACCCAACATTCTACCAGACGTGGGGCAGATCGCAAAATGGGGCCGCACTTAGTGCAGCTGCCCACGCAAGGCAACCGGCTCGACCACCGGCTGTTGACAGGCAAAATTCTGGCAGACGTAGGCCGTCGGTTGCCCGGCCAGCATTGGGCGCGCGGCCAGCAGCGGGACGACTGACGATCGATCCGGGAACGCTGCCGCAATAACTTGATTAGGCCGATAGCCTTCCCGCACCACAGCCAACAACGCCTGGCCCGCCCCCGATTGGACATCGCCGACGAGGGCGATTTCGCGTGGACCGCTCAGCGCAAAATCGAGCGCGCACAGCCATTGGGCAAAGCCGGTGGGGGCCTGCGCCAGTGCGCCCTGCAAAATGCTCAACATCAATTCGGCCTGTTTATAGTACAGATCGTCGCTCGTGAAGGCGTAGAGTTTGAGCAAAACGGTCGCGGCCAGTGCATTGCCCGACGGTACGGCGTTGTCCTGCAAATCCTTGGGGCGTGTGACCAGCGCTTCATGATCGTCGCTGGTGTCGAAGAAGCCGCCCGCGGGATCGGCAAAATGCTGGAGCATGGTATCGGCTAAGTCACGCGCGGCCACAAACCAGCGTTCGTCAAAGGTGGTCTGATACAACTCGATCAAACCTTCGATCACCGCCGCGTAGTCTTCCAAATACGCGTTGAGTTTAGCGCGACCGTCCTTCCACGTGCGGAGCAATCGTCCACCAGGCAAACGCATCTCGCGCAGTAAAAACTCGGCGTTGCGTTCCGCCACCGATCGGTACAGCTGCGCCCGCTCGGCCAACAGTGGATCACGGGCGGCTTCCGCGAACGCGGCTAACATCAGCCCGTTCCAGGCCGCGAGGATTTTTTCATCGCGCTGCGGCTTGATGCGGCGCTCGCGCACGTCAAACAATTTCTGTCGTGCTTGCGCCAACTTCGCTTCGAGTTCGGCCAACGACAGGCCGTTGGCCTGCGCCACACCAATCGGGTCTTTGAGCACGCTGAGAATGTTTTGTCCTGCAGGTAAATGGTGTTCGTGGAAGTTGCCGTGTGATGTCACGCCATACACTTCACTGAAGAGAATCTCATCGTCGCCCAGGATTGATCGGACTTCAGCCACCGTCCACACGAAGAACTTGCCTTCCACGCCCTCAGAATCAGCATCTTGTGTCGAATAGAATCCGCCGTCAGGATGTGTCATCTCGCGTGCGACGTAGTCTAAAATCTCGGTCGCGATGCGGCGATAAAACGGCTCGTTTAAGGCTTGCGCAGCATGCAAGTAGACGCGCGCCAGTTGGCTGTTGTCGTATAGCATCTTCTCGAAGTGCGGGACTAGCCATTGCGCGTCCGTTGAATAGCGATGAAAGCCGCCGCCGAGTTGGTCGTACATGCCGCCGTGAGCCATCTTTTGCAGAGTGTGATCGAGCATAGTGCGGAGTGGGGCGTTGGCTGTTTGCGTGTAACGACGCAGCAAAAACTCCAGCGTCATGGGCTGCGGAAATTTGGGCGCGCCGCCCCAGCCGCCGTTGACGCGATCGAAACTGCGGCCAATGAGTTGCTCGGCTTTGGCGAGTGTGCCCGTTGACAGCGACTGACTTTCGACCTGCGCGACAAAATCGTTGGCCTGTTTCAGATAGCCCAAGATGCCGTCGCTGTTCTTGAGGATTTCCTCGCGGCGATTGTGCCACGCATCCGCGACGGCTTTCAGCACCTCGCGGAAGGCAGGCATGCCGTGGCGCGGTGTCGATGGGAAGTACGTGCCGCCATAGAAGGGGCGGCCATCGGGCGTGAGAAAGACGCTCATCGGCCAGCCGCCGCCGCCTGTCAGGCCGACCACGGCGCTCATATAGATCGAATCGAGATCGGGCCGTTCTTCGCGATCGACTTTGATGTTGACGAAGAGTTCGTTCATCACGCGTGCGGTCGTTTCGTCCTCGAACGATTCGTGCTCCATCACGTGACACCAGTGACAGGCCGCATAACCGATGCTGAGGAAGATGGGCTTGTTTTCGGTGCGCGCTCTGGCTAGCGCCTCTTCGCCCCACGGATACCACTCAACGGGATTGTGGGCGTGCTGCAACAAATACGGGCTGGTCTCGTCGATCAAGCGATTGGGCATCATCGGTCCTTGGCTGAAACAGATGCAGAAATTGTATCACGTGAAAAACATGATTGGGACGCTGATTCTCGCAGATGATTGATCTGTGAAATCTGCGCAATCTGCGTCCTAAAATAAAAGGACGGAAGCGATTCGCCTCCGTCCTTGTTTCCTGATCTACTCGCCTACTTTGCAATCTCACTCAAGAACTTAATCGTCGCGTCGATGCCGCCGTAGAAGTTAGGCAGATAGAAGCGCTCGTCCGGCGAGTGCAGATTATCATCGGGCAGGCCGTAGCCCAGCATCACGGAATCGATGCCGAGTTCGGTTTGGAAGGTCGCCACCACCGGAATCGAGCCGCCTTCGCGTTCGTAGACGGGCGGGTTGCCGAAGGTTTCTTCCAGTACGCGCGCGGCCGCTTGCATGTACTTCGAGGTGACATCGATCAAGGCGCCGTGCCCGCCGTGCAGGCGTTTCGTCTCGACGGTAACCTCGGGCGGCGCAATCTGTTTCAGGTGCTTTTGCAGCAAGTCGGCGATCTCGTAATGATCTTGATTCGCCACGAGGCGGCAGCTGATCTTGGCGCC
This sequence comes from Thermoflexales bacterium, assembly GCA_017999195.1. Lineage (GTDB taxonomy): Bacteria > Chloroflexota > Anaerolineae > Fen-1058 > Fen-1058 > JAGOBP01. The sequence continues at coordinate 3,372 of JAGOBP010000094.1, read as the reverse complement.
CGCTTTGGCGGGCAACACAGTCTTGGGGCCTTCACCCTGGAAGCCGCCCCAGATGCCGTTGATCTCCAGCGTGGGCCGTGCCGTGACGCGCTCGCGTACGGTGTAGCCCGCTTCGCCCCACACGCCGGGCACGCCGGTTTCTTGCAGGAAGCCTTCTTCCGTATAAGGAATCGCCGCAATGCGGGCGCGCTCGGCCTCATCCAGTGCAATGACCTTATCGTAGAAGCCCGGCACGGTGACGTGGCCGTTGCTATCTTTCAACGAAGCCAGCATTTCGCTGAGGGCCTGAACGGGATTGTAGACCGCGCCGCCATATTGGCCGGAATGCAAATCGCGATTGGGGCCGGTGACTTCTACTTGAATGTAGCACAGGCCGCGCAGGCCGTACACAATGCTCGGTTGGCCGGGCTTGATCATCGAGGTGTCGCTGATCACCGCCACATCGGCCTTGAGATAATCTTTATTCGCCGTGATAAAGGCATCGAGGTTAGGCCCGCCGACTTCTTCTTCGCCTTCGATGATCAGCTTGACGTTGACGGGCAGCTTGCCATTAGTCTTGAAGTACGCTTCCAAGACTTTAGCATGGATGAACATCTGCCCTTTGTCGTCCGACGTGCCGCGCCCGAAGAGATAATCGCCGCGCACTTCCGCGCGGAACGGATCGGAATGCCACAACTCGATCGGGTCTACGGGCTGAACGTCATAGTGCCCATAGATCAGCACGGTCGGCTTATCGGGACCCGCCTCCAGCCAATCGGCGGTCACGATCGGATGACCGGGTGTGGGATTGATCTTGGCGTGCTTCAAACCCAGCGCGGTGAAGTGATCGACCAGCCATTGCGCGGTGCGCTGCATATCTTGCTTGTGTTCAGGCAGGGCGCTGATGCTGGGGATTTCGAGTAGTTCTTTCAATTCCAATAGAAAACGTTCGCGGTGAAGCTGCGCATACTGCAAGGCTTCGGTCAGCATGAAAGCTCCTGAGAAAAGACACGTCGACTCGTGTCGACGTGAGAGTTGGTCAATTTGATTATAAGACGCGATGTCTAAAGCGACAAGGCGCGCTTCTGCGTCCGGCGGCGATTCAACCACAGCGGTCCTAATTCGCTGATGAGCATGCCCAGCAGAATTAAAGCCCCGCCCACTAACTGCCCTAAAGTCAGTTGTTCGCCGATGGCGAGAAAACCGATCACGGCGGCAAACACAGGCTCGGTCGCAAAAATCAAGGCCGTATGCGTGGGCGACGTAAACGCTTGCGCCCACGTTTGTGCGGTGACGCCCAGCGCCGTGACGATCAAGCCCGTAAACAACACCGCGCCCCACACGCGCCCATCGAGTGTCCACACCGGGCGTTCAGTGACGACGGCTATCAACGCGCACGCGATTGCCGTCGTCGTCACCTGGATCGCAGCCAAGGGGCGTGGATCGTTGTTGCGCGGTAGTGCGCCTACCGCTAACAATTGGCCCGCAAACCCGATCGTGCCCAGCAGCACCCACAGGTCGCCCAATGTCGGTGTTTCACCGCTCAAGCCGCCGGTCAGAAAGGCCACGCCCATCACGGCTGCCGCGATGCCCACGAACGCCGAGACATCCGGTCGCCGCCGCCAGATCGCCGCCGCGCCGATCGGGACCAGCACGACCGCCAGGCCCGTGATAAACCCTGCGCGCCCCGGCCCGATCGTCTGAAGACCGATCGTTTGAAAACCGTACGCACTTGCAAACAACAGGCCCGCCACGATACTGATCATGATCGTGCGCCGATCGAGCCGCCGCAGGCTGGAACGTGACAACCCGATCAACACACTGGCCCCCACGACAAAGCGCAGTGCCAGGAAGGTAAAGACGGGCAGCAACTGTGTGGCTTCCTTCACCATCACAAACGTGCCGCCCCAGCCGGCCGCCAAGCCCAGCAATGCAATATCTGCCCATAATCGCTGTCGTTGCATACCCTGACCATACCGCAGCCAGGCGATTCTTGCAAGGCACATATTCCGTCGGGTTGCGTTTTAGGGTGATCCGTTTTATAATCGCCCCGCTTCTAACTAAAACGGAGTTAAGCCGAATGACTGACGAAGTGAATGTGTCCGGTGAAATGGGTGTCGATCCTAGTGTGGCGACTTCCATGCATGATTTGCTCGAAGCCGACTTTGGCCTCAAGCAGATTAAGCGCGGTGATGTCCTGACAGGCACGATCTTGCGCGTGTCCTCAAGTGAGATTTTGGTGGATATCAACACCAAATCAGAAGGCGTCATCGTGGGTGAGGAACTTGAGAAGGTTCCGCCTGATGTGTTGGCCGAGTTGAAAGTCGGCGACAGTGTGCAAACCTATGTGGTCAATCCGCAAGACCGCAATGGGAATGTGGCGCTGGCGTTGACGCGTACGCAGGCCTCGCGTGATTGGGCCGAAGCCGAAGAACTCAATACCACCCAGGACGTGTTCGAGGGCGTCGTCGCCGGTTACAACAAGGGCGGCCTCATCGTCAAGGTGGGCAAGATTCGCGGTTTCGTACCGGCCTCGCAGCTGGTCTCGCTGGGCAAGGCCGAAGAAGGCGCCGATCCCAACAAGCGACTCATGGCGATGGTCGGGCGCAAGTTGTATCTGAAAGTGATCGAACTCGATCGCGAGCAGAACCGCCTCATCCTCTCCGAGCGGGCGGCGCAGCGCCAGGTCCGCAAGATTCAGAAAGAGAAGATGCTGACGGAGTTGAAAGAAGGCGATGAGCGCGAAGGCGAAGTCATCAGCCTGGCCGATTTCGGTGCCTTCATCGACCTCGGTGGGGCCGATGGCCTGGTGCATCTCTCCGAGATCACCTGGAAGCCGATCAATCATCCCAGCGAAGCGCTCAAGCCGGGCCAGAAGGTTCACGTGGTTGTGCTCAAGGTCGATCCCGATCACAAGCGCGTGGGTCTCAGCATCAAACGCCTGGAGAAGGACCCGTGGGCGTCGATCGAAGAGCGCTACAAGGTCGGGCAATTGGTGGAAGGTGAGATCACCAAGATGGCTAAGTTCGGCGCGTTCGCCCGCATCAAGGACGATGACGCGATCGAAGGCTTGATCCATGTGTCCGAACTGTCCGATAAGCGCATCGGTCATCCCAAGGAAGTCGTCAAGGAAGGCCAGATGGTCACGTTGCGCGTCATCCGCATCGATGCCAGCAAGCGTCGCCTGGGCCTGAGCCTGAAGCGCGTGGCGCAGAGCGACTACATGGACGACGACTGGCGACAGGCGTTGGACATCGTCAATGACGACGAGGCTGATTCACCCTCGGCTGAATAGCCGTCGAAATAGCGTAAAGTAAAACCAGTGGAGCGCCGCGGTCGTCAGACCCGGCGCTCCCTTCATTTTCAGCCGCGTGTTAGAGTTGTGTTAGATCG
>JAGOBP010000093.1 GCA_017999195.1 Thermoflexales bacterium | reverse complement strand
GCCATGGCCCGTCGTACTCGCAGTCAACAAAATGCCCAGCGCAATGCGCGCATCATGTTCACGATTCTGGCCGTGCTGGTCGTCGCGTCGATGGTGTTGAGCATGGTCGTGTCCACGCCGACGACACCGCCCGTCGTGACCACGCCCGCCGCACAGCAAGCCGCGCCGCTGCCGATCGTCACCCCGTAATACTTTAGCCGCGCCCCAATACAAACGCCTCGACCGGTTTAGGTCGAGGCGTTTTTGTGTGGTTAGCTCAGCGCGCTTAGCGCCCGCGCAACAAGAGGAACAAGGCCAGCGCCATGACGACGGCAAACTCGATCAAGACGCGACGATTGAGGCGCTCGATCAAGTATTGATTGGCCAGGCCCACCAGCGCATAAAAGACCAGCAGCTGCGAAACCGCCGCCGTAAAGACATCGGTGCGCCAGTAGTTAATGGCCCAGTTGCTTTGCGCCAAAATCAAGCCCACCGACAAGGCCAGCAGCAACACCCGTCCCGCCGCCGCGCGCGTGGCCCACAACAAATCAAAAGCCAGGCTGGCCGCAATCAGCAGCGTCACCGTCGCGCTGATTAAACTCCGCGCGCGCGTATTCCACACCAGGCCAAACAACAGCACCGCCAGGATGTAGGCCAGCGCGTTGAGTAATAAGCGCGCGCGACCAGCCGTCGGGCCGTCGGGATCGATCGTGGCATACTCGGCCGCCGCTACCGCCCACAACAATCCACCCGTTAACGCCAACCCGATGATCCAGGTGCGCGCCTCGGTGACATTGCTCAACAGTTGCGCCGCCACCACCACCGTCAAGCCCGGAATAATCCAATATTGAAAAGTACGCCCCACCTCGCCGCGCCGCACGCGCGGATGAGCGCGCATCAACGTGTCAGTGCCTGCGCACGTCAGTGCCGCCGCCAACACCGTGACAAACGTCGTGGCGGAAAACTCCAGACGCAGCGGCGTGCCCAGAAAAGACGTGCCGACGCCCGTCGTCGAAGGCGACTCGATCAGCGGCAGCAAACTCAGGCTGAGGACAATCAGCCCGACGAGTACGCTGAGCCGTTCGCGGTTGATGGTGGTAATCCGTTCGATCATAGCGCGTGGATTCTAGCGGGGGACAAGGCTTTTGTCAAAGCCGGCGGCCAATGGAAATAAACAGCGACCACGCCCCAGATTGAGCGTGGTCGCCACAAGTGGTCGCCACAACACGTGTGCTTAAAGTTCAGGTCTACTGTTCACGACGGCGGCGCAGGATAACCACGCCCGCCACACCCACCAGACCCGCGCCGATCAGGGCCAGATCGGGCGACACGGACGATCGGGCGCTGAGCGACTGCATTTGAACGGCCGTCGGCGTGCGCATCTCAAAGCGGAATAAGCTGTATTTTTCGCCACTGCCCAGCTGATTCGAGAATAAGCCTGTGAACAAGACGGTCGATTCGCCACCGGCATAATCGGGCACACCCGACCAAATGTAGGCGTCGTTGACCACGCTCGTCCCAGCGCCGCGCTGAATGGTGAGACAGACTTCCGGGCTGGTGCCGCGCCGATAGCATACATCCAGTTTAGGCCGATTCGCGGCCGGGTCACCCTCACTGCTGATGTAGTTGTTATACGGCGTCCCGCCCTGCTCTAACAATAAACCATAGTTTTGAGCCGGATTATCCACCCAGGCTTGCACCAAAGAGGTCAAGGTAACCGTATGCCAACCAACGCCGTCCGCCTCAAACGAGCCTTCAACTGTTGGATCAAAACCGCCGTTAAAACTCTCCCAGGTCACATCGGGTTCAACCCAGGACGTGATGATGCGATGCACGCGCACCGTCGTCGACGGCACCGGATTATCCAGATTGGGACTGTACTGCTGATTGATTGACAAGACGGCCGATGTGATCGTCGTGCCAGAAGATTGGGCGGCCGCCGGTCGAACGATCGGCAACACCCCCAGCACCACCAAGACCGCCGCCAACGCCAAAACAAAACTCAATCGAATTTGCCGCATGATAAATTGGATCCTTTCATTGCCAACTACTGCTGCCCCCGCATGCGTCAGATTACATGCCAGAATAGTTAAGCCCTTGTAAGAAGAGTCTAAAACGAAGCAGACTGAAGTGCAATAGGTGTGACACAGTTTTCACAAACTACATACCATTTACTTACCATCCTCATACCAACCGGGTGTACATCGAAGGCAGTTATTGCCCTGCGGCCGCTTTTGTCAAAGCCGTGGCCGTGCTATACTCTGCCTGAAACAGCCAAGCTCTTTCAATGGGGGATGCCGTGATCGTTCTCTGTGTGCTCATCGGGTTGATGGCGGGCGGAGTCATCAATCAACTGGCCGATGTCTTTCCAATTCGACACGCCAAGGTGACAGGGGCCGTCTGTGCGGCCTGCGGCCATCCCCGATCGGTGATCCAGTTCCTGGCGGTCACGGCCTATCTTTCGGGGCGACGCCACTGCCGAGCATGCGGTCACCCGATCGCGCTGCGCAATATCCTCGTGGAACTGACTGCCCCGGCCATGTTTTTCGCTATCGCCCTGCAACCGGCCTTCGTCGAACCATACAAATTGATCCTGGGCTGGTTTCATGCGTCGGTGCTGCTGCTGGTCACCGTCACCGATTTTGAACATCGCATGATCCCGGAGCGTGCCACCCTGCCCGCCATCGCCCTGGCCGTGGTCACGTGCTGGCTGTGGTTTTGGCACGAGTATTGGTACGTGGCCTTTATCGGCGGCGCAATTGGCTATGGCTTCTTCTGGCTAGCCGTGGTCGTTGGCAACAAATTCATCGGGCGCGGGGCCATGAGCCGCGGGGATGTGACTTTGGCCGCTTACGTGGGTTTGATCACGGGCTTTCCCGGCATCATCACCGCGCTTGTCGTGGCGATTTTAGCGGGCGGCATCATCAGTTTTGCACTGCTGCTGGTGCGCGTGGTCAACTTGCGCAGCGGCATCCCCTATGGGCCGTTCATCGCGCTGGGCGGCTTCGTGGCGATGGTGTGGGGTCAGCAGATCATGACGCGCTTCTTCTTCGGAGCAGGCTGATGTGGGTGACACGCTGGAACAAACCGACGCTGCCCACCCTGATCGACCTTCAACGCGAGTTCATCCAGGCTGGTCTCTTCCCGTATGAATGGTCAAACGACCCCGGCGATGTTTATCCGCCGCACAGCCACGACTACGATAAGGTATTATTTGTAGTACATGGCTCGATCACGTGGCTGCTTCCGGCAACCGCTGAAGTGATCGAGACGCGCGCGGGCGATCGCATCGACTTGCCGCGCGGCACGGTGCATGCGGCGCTGGTCGGGCCGGATGGCGTGACGTGCCTAGAAGGCCAGAAGGAGTAATCGAGATGTGCGGACGCTTTACCTTGACGGTTGATCCCGCCGATTTACAGCTACTGCTTGATCTGATCGATGTGCCATCGGAACTGACGCCGCGCTACAACATCGCGCCGACGCAGCCGGTGGCCGTGGTGACTTCGCCGATCGATCGGAAGGTGGAGATTTTTCAGTGGGGGTTGATCCCGTCGTGGAGCAAAGACCCGTCGATGGCGAGTCGCATGATCAATGCGCGGGCCGAAACCGTGCACGAAAAACCGGCCTTTCGTGCGCCGTTTGCGCGCAAGCGCTGCTTGATCTTAGCCGACGGTTTTTACGAGTGGAAACAACTGGAGAAAAACAAGCAGCCCTACTACATCCGATTGGCCGAGGGTGGCCCGTTCGCGTTGGCGGGCCTGTGGGATCACTGGACTTCGCCGGAGGGCGATGAGCGCAAGACCTGCACCATCATCACCTGCGAACCCAATGAACTAATGAGCCAGCTGCACAATCGGATGCCCGTGATCTTTGATAAATCGACCATGTGGGATTGGCTCGATCCCGATGCGCCGCAACTTGCCCTGAAGGCGATGCTGTCGCCTTACGACACGCACGCGATGACGGCGTATCCTGTCTCGCGCGCCGTCAATCGCCCGGCCAATGATTCGCCGGAGTGCATTTTGCCCGTGGAAAGTTAAACGACGCGCCTACTTCGATCGTTGTGAAAACAAATCTCGGATCGATTCCAGCAGCGTCACCTGGCTGTAGTCTTTGAATTCGCCCGCATCGAAGAACACCCCGTAGCAGTGCGGACACGCCTCGTATTCGATGTGCGGCTGCTTTAGATCGACCATCGGCGTCATCAGCGCGCCGTCGCGCGGGCAATAGATTTGTCGGAACAGATTCGTCCGACGCCCCATGACCAAGTCGCCGCTGTCGATCTGGGTCGCGCCCGGCTTGTCCTTCAATTGCTGCTGCTCTTGGAAATCAAACCAGATGCCGTAGCAGCTGTAGCAGCGATCCACTTCGACGCCTTCATATTCAATCTTCTTCATATCGGTCTGGCACTTGGGACACTTCATGGTGTTCTCCTGCGGCTAGATTCGGCCGAACTCGCGCGCCATCTGCGACGCGCTGAAATGGATCATCGTAGGGCGACCATGCGGACAGGTGCGCGGCGCGGCGCACAACTCCAGTTGTCGAATCAACTCGTTCATCTCCGCCACCGATAGGACCTGCCCGCCCTTGATGGCCGCGCGCTTGCACACGCGCGTGATCAACTTGGTTTCCTCGTTGGCCGCAAAGGGCAAATCGCCCGCCATCAAGTCCGCCACCAATTCGCGCATCGCCATGCGAAGGTCGTCCTTCATCAAGAGCGCGGGCAAACTGCGCACCAGCCATGTCGAGCCGCCGAACGGCTCGACATGCAGGCCAATCGCGTTGAGCACGTCCAGGTGTTCTTCGATCAACGTCGATTCATCCGGCGAGAATTCCAACGCAATCGGATCGAGCAAGTTCTGCACGGCCAGATGCTGTGAAGTCTTATCGGCCATGAATTTCTCGTACAGAATCCGCTCGTGCGCGGCATGTTGATCGATCAGATACATGCCCTCTGGCCCTTCGGTGATGATGTACATCGCACCGATCTGGCCGATGACGCGCAGAGGGGGCAGTTGGGGATTGGTAACTGGTAACTGGTCGATTGGTGATTGGTAATTGGTGACTGGTGATTGGTCGACTGGTTGACTAATTGACCGGTTAACCAGTTGACCGATTGACTGATCAACCAATTCACCCGTTGACGGATTAACCGCTTGACTGAATGACCGCTCCACCGGCTGCAAGGCCCGCAATTGCGCCAGCCGCGCGGCGGCGACATCGTCGTGCGTGTCCAGCGAGGGCTGCCACGCGTCGATGGGCGGCGCGGACTGCATCTGCGGAATCGGCGCATGTTCGACGAGCGTGCGCCGCACCGTACGCTGCACCACGCGGAAAATCATGTCGTTGTTGCGGAAGCGCACTTCGGTTTTGGCGGGATGAACGTTGACATCCACATCCTCGGGATCGAGTTCGACACGCAGGATGCACAGCGGATACCGCCCCACCATCAACAGCGTGTGATACGCCTGCAAAACAGCCGTATTTAAGCCGCGATCTTGTACCCAGCGCCCATTCACGAAGATGGTCATGTCACTGCGCGTGGAGCGCGACAAAGCGGGCGCAGAGATAAAACCGGACACCCTCACCCCCAGCCCCTCTCCCGACGACACACTACCGTCGTCGGGAGAGGGGAGCGGGATCGTTTGCTCGGCTACTTCCACGCCGTACACCGCAATCAATACGTCTTTCAGCGAGCCGTTGCCCGTGGTCTGAAACGAGGTGCGTCCGTTGTTGATCAAGTTGAAGCGAATGCCCGGATACGCCAACGCATAGCGGCTGATCAACGTATCGATCTGGCGGCGCTCGGTCGTGTCCGCTTTGAGGAATTTGAGTCTAGCCGGAACCGTGTAAAACAAATTCTCGACCGTAATCACGGTGCCAGCGGGCGCGCCCACGCCCGATCGATCCATCACGCCGTCGGCTTCGATCACCAATCGGGTGCCGGTTGTTTCGCCGCGCGCGCGCGTCACACAGGTCACTTTCGCCACGGACGCAATCGACGCCAGCGCCTCGCCCCGAAAACCCAGCGTGCGGATGTGCGACAGATCATCGGCGGTGGACAGTTTGCTGGTGGCGTGGCGGCTGAAGGCCAGTTCCACCTCGGCCGCCGGGATGCCCGAGCCATTATCGGAGATGCGCAAAAACGAGCGGCCGCCGTCACGCGCTTCGACGATAATATCAGTCGCTCCGGCATCGATCGCGTTTTCGATCAACTCTTTGACCACGGAGGCGGGCCGCTCGACCACTTCACCGGCGGCAATCTGCGAAACGAGGTTGGAGGGCAAAACATGAATGGGCATGCCGAGATTTTACCACGCCAAATAGTAGTTTATTTCACTAATCTAAATCTGAGGGTTTTCGTCTTGACACGGTGCGTTATTTGGTTATACTGACCCTTAGTCAATGAATGACTGGCAGTCATGACGCGAGGTGTTATGACAGAGAAGGCGCAATCCAACGGTCAACGTGGAACGGCCTCCCGGCGCGGCGCGGCAAGGCGCGAGCGCGAAAAAGCGCAGCGGCGCGACGACATCCTGCGGGCTGCCAAAGACATCTTCTTCACGCGCGGTTTTCACGCGGCCACCGTCGATGATGTGGCGGTTGAAGCCGAGGTGAGCAAGGGCACGGTCTATCTGTATTTCGATACAAAAGAGACCATCCTTGCTCATTTGCTTTTAGACGGCCTGGATGCGCTGGTGGCCGAACTCGAAGCCGCCTTTGCGATTGATCAACCGCTGGACGCCAACACACGTTTACGCCAAATCGCGGTTGCCTACCTCCAGTTCTTCCAAACGAGTCCCGATTACTACCGATTGATCATGGCCTTCGATCGCGGCCAGTTTCAAGCCACGATCGATCCCGGCGTCTATCAAGATGTGCTGACGCGCAGCCTGCACGGTCTGGAATGGGTCGAGCGCGCCGTCAAACAGGCGCAAGCCGAAGGCGTAATCACGATCGAGAATACGCGCGAGGCCGCCAGTGTCTTGTGGGCGGGCCTCAACGGCGTGCTGGTTTTGCTCAGTCATCCACTCCGCGCGGAAATCATCGCCACTGATTTGGAGTCATTGTACGACACAATGACGGAAGTCCTGGTTAGTGGGCTGCGAAAGAAAACACGATGAACCCATCCGATCTCTTTATCATTCTTCCAATTCTGTTCTTAATCGTGGGGGCCACAGTTGCTATTATTGGGTATCGAAAATGGCGAGCAAAGGGCATTGCTCTAGGAATTGCTGTATTTTGCGTTTTGTATGTAGTTTTGATTCCAACTATGATTCCCGCAGCCATCTTATCATCATTTAATGATCCAGCGGTGATAGCAGCGCGAGAATCTGCCACACAAGGATTGAACGAAGCGTATTTGGGCGTCAGAACAGTACTGAAACAACTACCCACGCTTGAGAATGCTGAACAACTTCTGATTAGCACTACTGGCAGATCAAATGGAGAGACGGGCTGCGCTCACGCATGGGTAGATGTTCTTTATGGCACATCCCTGGTCCCAGCAATTATCTCCGACAAATATGTACAACAGCTGCAGTCAGTGGGATGGCTAAGCAACGACATAAAACAAGAATCCTCTCGTGAGCTTACTAGAGGCGAGAACACTCAATTTAGCATTGAATATGGCGGTGATTACGCGGACTATTGGAAACAACAAGGCTATGAGAAAGAGTATCTTCCCGCCGCAAAGAAGTACGTGAATGTCTTGAATACACGAATTGATTTTTTCGTACCAAGTCGTGCGAAGTGCGCGCAATAACATAGGAACAACGCGCCTACCAGAACTAACGCACCATCTCACTATCGAACTATCCCACCACCCCACCCAAGGAGACAATCATGAAAGACGCAGTTATCGTTGATGGAGTTCGCACCCCGTCCGGCAATCACGGCGGCGCGCTGCGCACGCTGCTGGCCAAGGATTTGCTCGCGTTGGTGTTCAAGGCCGTCGTCGAACGCAATCATCTTGATCCCGCTTCGATCGACGAAGTGATCGCGGGCTGCATCGCGCAGCCGTCGGACGCGCCCAACATCGCGCGCGTGTCGGCCTTGATGGCCGGCATCCCCAAAGAAGTGCCCGCACTCACCGTGGCCCGCAACTGCAACAGCGGCATGGACGCCATCGTGGAAGCGTGGCGGCGCATCCAACTCGACGAAGGCCACATCTATTTGGTGGGCGGCGTCGAGAGCATGAGCAACATTCCCTACATCATCAAGGACGCGCGCTGGGGCCTGAAGATTCGCCACTCGCAATTAACCGACGGTTTGTGGGAAGGTCTGACCGATCCGATCTGCGGGCAACTCATGGGCCGCACGGCTGAGAACCTCGTCGAAGAATTTGGCCTGACCCGCCAGGAACAAGACGAATTCGCCGTGCAGTCGCACAAGAAAGCCTTCGCCGCCACGCGCACGGGCAAATTCAAGGACGAGATTGTGCCGGTCGAGATCATCAAGAAAGTGGCCGGGCAGGAAGTGGCTAAAGAGCAAATCTCGCAGGACGAGACGATCAACGCGGGTCTGAGCGTTCAAAAAGCGGCGATGTATCCCACCGTCTTCAAGCAAGGCGGCAGCGTCACGCCCGCCAATGCCTGCGGCATCAGCGACGGCGCCAGCGCAATGTTGATCATGTCCGCTGAGAAGGCCGCCGAACTTGGCCTGAAACCCCTCGCCGTGATTCGCGGCTATGGCTTTGCGGGCGTCGAGCCAGAGCGCATGGGCATCGCCCCCGCCTTCGCCATCCCGAAGGCGCTGGCCAAAGCAGGCTTGCAACTCAGCGACATGGATTTGATCGAAGTCAACGAAGCGTTCGCCGCGCAAGTGATCGCTTGCGGGCGCAAACTGGGCTGGGATAGCAGCAAAGTCAACGTCAACGGCGGCGCGATCGCGCTCGGCCACCCCGTCGGTTCCAGCGGCTGCCGCATCGTCGTCACACTGGCGCATGAAATGAAGCGGCGCAAGGCGCATTACGGCGTCGCTAGTCTGTGCGCGGCGGGCGGGCAAGGCGCGGCACTGGTGATTGAAGGCATAAACTAACGAGTGACGAGTGACGAGTGAGCCGATCTTTTTCACTCGTCACTCATCACTTATCACGTGAGGTCTTATGACCGACCCGATCGATCACCTCGACCCCAACGAAGTCCGCATTTTCAGCGGCAGTTCCAATCGGCCGTTGGCGCAAGCCATCGCTGAACATCTGGGGCTGCCGCTGGACGAGACACATATCTCGCGGTTCAGCAACGACAACTTGTACATCCAGTTGGGTGCGAGCGTCCGATCGCGGCAGGTCTACATCGTGCAGACGCTGGCCCCGCCCGTCAACGATCATCTGATGGAACTGTTGATGATGCTGGACATCGCGCGCAGCGCGGCCGCGAAGGAAATTCACGCGATCATCCCGTACTACTCCTTCGCCCGATCGGACAAGAAAGACGCCCCACGGATTTCGATCACGGCGCGGTTGGTGGCCGATCTGCTGAAGACAGCGGGCGCGACACACGTCATGACCATGACGCTGCATTCGCCGCAAGTGCACGGCTTCTTCGCCATGCCGGCTGATCCACTCACGGCGCGCTATGCCTTCAAAGACTACTATCAACAACGCGATCTCGCCAGCACGATCATGGTCGCGCCCGACATCGGCCAGGCCAAGACGCTGGTGCGCTTTGCGGCGCAGTTGGGCCTGCCGTCCTCGTTCGGCGACAAAGAGCGCGTGTCGGATACCAAGGTCGTGATCGCGGGGCTGACGCGATCGGTGCGCGGGTACAAACGCGCGTTGATTTACGATGACGAAATCGCCACCGGCGGATCCGTCGTGGAGTTGTGCCGCGTCCTGATCGATCAAGGCATCCAGGAAATCTGGGTGTCGTGTACGCATGGCGTGTTCACCGGCAAAGCGTTTGAAAATCTGGCGGCCATTCCGCAGATCACCGAGATCGCCACCACGGATACAGTCAACATTCCGCCAGAGAAACAACCGTCAACACTGAAGGTCATATCGGTGGCGTCGATCTTCGGCGAAGCGATCAAGTGCAACTACTTCCATCAATCCATCGGCAGTTTGTTCACGTTCGGCAAAGAAGAATCAACTGATTAACCCTACCCCCCAAAGGAGAGCACTATGTACATTTTCAAAGCAGGTGTGATCGGCGCAGGCGCGATGGGCGCGGGCATCGCGCAAGTCATTTCGTATTCCGGTTTGCCCGTGGTCCTGAAGGATGTCGATCAGGCCATGCTGGACAAAGGCGTGGCGCACATTCGCGGCATCTATGAGGCGCGCGTCGAGAAGGGCAAGATGAGCGCGGGCGAGATGGCCGCCAAGATGGACCTGATCATCCCCACGCTCGATTACGGCGAGTTCGCCGATGTGGACATCGTGATCGAAGCCGTGCCCGAGAAAATGAGCCTGAAAC
>JAGOBP010000616.1 GCA_017999195.1 Thermoflexales bacterium | reverse complement strand
TCGACAACTTTGCCGATATTCAAGTCAAAGTCAATGCGCTCGATCTGTTGCGCAAGGAACTGCCCCGCAAACGGCAGGTCGGCACGATCGGCACCGGCTCGATGAACGATCCCTACATGCCGATCGAGGCCGAGCGAAACCTCACCGGCCGCGCGCTGGGCATCATCGCCGATCATCGCTTCCCGGTGCACATCATCACCAAGAGCGATCTGGTCGTGCGCGACCTTGCCACGCTGCAAACAATCAGCGCAGTGTATGCGGCCGTCAGTTTCACCGTCACTACCGCCGATGATGAACTGGGCAAACGCTTAGAGCCCGGCGCGCCTAAAGTTTCGGCGCGTTTCGCCGCTTTGCAGACGCTGGCGGCACACAACATTCTGACGGGCATCACCCTGATGCCCGTCCTGCCCTTCATCGAAGACACCGAAGACAACATCGCCGCCATCCTCGCCCGCGCGCACGCTGCCGGCGCCACCTATGTTTTGCCGTCGTTCGGCGTGACGCTGCGCGATCGACAGCGCGACTACTACTACGCTAAACTCGATCGTCTCTTCCCCGGCCTGCGCCCGCGCTACGAGCGCGCCTTCGGCCAGCGGTATAGCGCAGCCAGCCCTCAGGCCAAACGCCTGACGCAGCTGTGTCGCGAACTTTGCGACCGCTACGGCCTAGCGCTCAAGATGCCTGTCTATCAACCGCCCACGCAATTGGCCTTGTTTTAGCGCAAATTGGGGCTGTGTTGCCACTACCAAGCCCGCCGCGAACGCCGAGATTTTGCCTGAGGTTAGGCGGCTTTGGGCGCTTTGCGCGCTGACTTCTTGTTGTTGCCCAAAATTCGTTCTTGACAGAGAAATAACTGTGTGATACTATATCTGTATAGATATATAGCGTTGTGGGGGTGATCGAAATATGCCGCTCGAACATGCCATTCTGGCCTTTATCGACTTCCAGCCGACATCGGGCTATGACTTGAAGAAACTCTTCGATGTGTCGGTCACCCATTTCTGGTCGGCCACGCAGAGCCACATCTACAAGTCGCTGGACGGGCTGGAGAAGAAGGGCTGGGTTGAGGCGCGCGTGATTCAGCAGGAGGGCCGGCCCAATCGCAAGGAGTACAGCATCACGGACGACGGTCGCACCGAACTGCGCCGCTGGCTGATTACACCGCTGCCCTTCGAGCAAACGCGCCAGCCATGGCTCATTCAAATCTTCTTCTCGCATTTCAGTTCCAATGAGGAAATTGTCGCCCTGTTCGAGGCGCGCATGGATCATATCCGCGCCCGATTGCAGTCGTTACGGGGCGAAGTTCAATCGGGCCTGAACCAGAACGCCGAACAGATCGGCGTGGAACGCGCGCATCAACTCTGGCAGACGACGCTGGATTATGGCATCGACTATTACGAATTCGAACTGGCCTGGCATGAAAAAACGCTGGCGACCATGCGCGCTTTGCCGCCTTTGATGCCGCCCAATCCACCGTAACTCCAACTCAGTTTACGAACAACATCGACGTAGTGAAACCGCCTGAATCAAGGCGGGTGTATTCAATGCGCCTGGCGCACAGACATCCAATCCAGAAAGGACTCATATCATGGCAAAGAAAATTCTCGTTTTCGGCGCGACCGGCTTCACGGGCACGCCCATCACCCAGCAACTGTTGAAAGACGGCTACAGCGTCCGCGTTTTGGTGCGCCACGCCGATAAGGCCCGCCAACTCTTCGGCAACACGGCCGAGGTGGTCGCCGGTGACGCCGAAGATACCGCCACGCTGACCAAGGCCCTCGACGGCGTGGATGGCGTCAACATCAGCGTGCCGTGGAAAGTGGAGCGCCAGGTGGCACAGCAAGTCGTGTCGATCTTGAAGGGGCAGGGCCGCACGAATGTGCACATCACGTATCTATCCGGCATCTCCGTCATCCCTGAAAATCGCTGGTATCCGATGATCGACGAGAAGGCCAAGACCGAAGAATTGCTCGAACAGAGCGGATTGCCCTACACCATTTTCAAGCCCAACTGGTTCATGGATGCGCTGGGCCTGTTCGTGCGCGATGGTCGCGCGACGATTTTTGGCAAGCAAACTTTGCCTTATAACTTCGTGGCCCTGGCCGATTATGTGCCGTTGGTCTCCAAGGCGTTCCAAGCTGCGGAAGCGCGGAACAAAAAGATCATCGTCAACGGGCCGGAAGCGCTGCTGATGACGGAGGCGCTGCAACGCTTTTGCGATGTCGCTCATCCCGGCGTGAAAGCCTCATCAATGCCGATCTGGTTTGGCAAAATGCTGGGTGCGATGACGCGCAGCGCCGATTTGAAAGACGCCGTGTCGATGATGGCCTATTTCGAGAAGGTGCAGCATCTGGCGTCCGATGGAGCCACGAATCCCCTCGGCACGCCCCGCCTGACCCTGAACGAGTGGCTCAAGCGGCAGAACTAAAGATATTGTCGGAAAGAATTGAACGATCCACGAAGTGCACGAAGATCACAAAGAAAACCTTAGTGTTCCTTCGTGTCCTTCGTGGATCAAATCTTATATCCGGTTCACAGACATCATTTGAAAGCGAGTACACATCATGGCAGACAACACTGAAAAATTCGAAGTCGTCATCATCGGGGCCGGGCTGGGCGGGCTGAGCGCGGCGGGTTACCTGGCCAAGGCGGGGAAGAAAGTCCTCGTTCTGGAGCATCACACCGTCCCGGGCGGTTATGCGCATGAATTCCGCCGGGGCAAGTATCGCTTCGAAGTAGCCCTGCACGCGCTGGACGGGGCCGCGCCCGGCGGCTGGTCCTATCCCATCCTCAAAGATTTGGAAGTCTTCAATCAGGTTCACTTCCATCGCAT
>JAGOBP010000615.1 GCA_017999195.1 Thermoflexales bacterium | reverse complement strand
CTGATCGAAGTGGAAGAGTTGATGCTGCGCGGCTACAAGACCGTGGCCCAGCGGTTGCGCCCGCTCGATCGGATGATCGGCCATACCGGCTATTTGTTGTTCGCGCGTAAATTCGAGCGCGCCATCATCGAAGAAGAGCCGCGTGATCGACGCTCGCGCACGGCCGACACGAGCAGCCCCGCTGTTGTCGATGATGCTGCTGATGATGCGCCAGAAAGCAACGACATCGAAATCTAAAAAACAACCGCCCCATCGAACATACTCGATGGGGCGGTTTTGATTCGCTGATTCGCCGATTCGAAGAATCGCTGTATCGACTATTCCTCTTCGCCTTCTTCGTCGGTCTTGCCCTTCTTGATGACTTCCGGCTCGGTCGAAGTAACCGCGGCCACGGCATCGGCGGCCTCTTCGGCGGCCAGGCGGGTTACGCGGACAACCAGGTCGTCGGGGTTCGACAAAATCTTGACGGTCTCGGGCACCTTCAGATCGCTGACATGCACGACATCGCCGACTTTCACGAGACGGGTCAGATCGACGACGAGCGAGTCGATCAAATCACCCGGCAAGCATTCGATCTCAACGCTGTCATTGCCGTAGGTGAGCACGCCTTCATTCAACGCGGCCGCCGGCGACACGCCGTCAAAGCGCACGCGGATGGACAGCGTGATCTTCTCGGTCATCGACACGCCGTAGAAGTCCACGTGCCACAAATCGCCGCGGATCGGCTCGCGCTGCACTTCGCGCACCAGCGCCATGCGCGGCGCGGCTTCGCCTTCCACGTTCAACGTCACCAGGCGGCTGCTGCCCGCCTTCATCAGCACTCGCATCAGCTCGCGGCCGTTTGCCTGCAACGACACTGGCGCAGTGTGGCGGCCATACAGCACGGCCGGCACGACGCCCGAGCGACGCAACCCGCTGACTTCCTTGCCCTTGATGGTGCGGGGCGCGACACTCAACTCAATTTGTTCCATGTTCTCATTTTCTCCTGTCGGGTGCCGTTGGCTCGTCACTCCGACGCTAAATTATGCGGTCAGCGCCTCAGTTTTAGCGCCGCCGCAGTACCGCTGAAATCAGGGAAAACAGGCCAAATACGGCGCCGAAGGCTGCGCCCATGAGCACGGCGCTGCGCGGCTCGAAGACCGTTTTGACTTCACCTTCCACATCGCTGGCGATCAGCCACAGCGTGTTGACATTGGCCGCCTGCACCCGATCACTGATCAGGGCGAAGACGTTGCTGTCGGCCAGCGTCGCGTCGGTAGCCCGCAGCACGCCCAGATTCGACTGCTCTACGGCCAGCGTTTCTGTGTGAGCGCTGAGCGCATTGCTCTGCACCATGCGGATCGTGTCCGCCGCCACATGCTGGGCCGCCGACGCATGCATCTCGATCGCGTCCGCATCGATCGATTGCGCGGCCGATGAGTGCATCTCCACGGAATCCGCGTCGATCGACTTGGCGGCCGACGATTGCAGATCAACCCGATCGGCTTCTACGTCGACCGCATGTTCCGCGTCTGGTGATGGCGTGGGTTGTACTTCGGGAATTTCTTCAGCCATGTTTTCGCTCATCATCGCTCCGTTCAACAGGCAAACAAAAGGGCGTGGTCCAGTGCAGCACCCGCCCTTCGCCTTGCGGACAACGCCGCAATTTTATCTGCAATAACCGCATCCGTCAAGCAACCGGCGCGGTACCCCGGCGCACATGGCGCACTACCAACAGTCCCGCGCCCAGAGCCATCAGGATTAGCGAGATCAATTGCGCCGCAGGCAAGCCCCCCGACACGACCCACGCATCAAAGCGGAACGACTCCACGACTAAACGCACGAAGCCGTACCAGATCATATAGATCAAAATCAAGTCGCCGTCTTTGATGTTGCGCCAGCGGCGCGCCAGCACCACCAGCACGATGAAGCCGATCACATTCAAGAGCGATTCGTACAAAAACAGCGGGTGAAAAAACGTCTCATCGGGCGGATAGGCCGTCAGGTCGGCATATTCGCCATAGCGATGCTGTGCATCAATCGCGATGCCCCACGGCAGTTGCGTCGGCGGCCCGTACAACTCTTGATTGAGGAAGTTGCCCCAACGGCCAATGGCTTGTCCAATGATCAAGCCCGGTGCTGCAATGTCCAGATATTTTGCCAATGACAATTTATTGCGCCGCGTATACAGCAACACCACCAGACCGCCCGCCAGAATCGCGCCGAAGATGCCCAGCCCGCCGTTCCAGATCAACAGCATATCCAGCGGATGATTCTGATACCACGGCCAGCCGCACATAGGCACTTCGGGGGCGCAGCCCGCCGGCGTCGAAAAAATGTGATAGATGCGCGCGCCCACAATCCCGGCGATGACGACATACACTAACGCGTCCCAGATCCGATCGGGATTCTCACCCCGGCGGCGAGCCTCGCGCGAAGCCACAAAGCCGCCAATCAGCGCGCCCAGCACGATGATGATGCCATAAAACCGGATCGGCAGCGGGCCGATGCACAAGCCCGGTTGCAAGCCTAATTCACACGTCATATCTTTACTCCCCTAAAAATCTTTCCTCGGTGGTGCACCAAAGCTGGTAAACAGCGACACTGCCCCCAGCCCGATCACGATCAGCGGCCCAAACCAGACGCCCGACAATGGGTCGAGGTTGGCGATCTGAAAGAACACACCCAGCCCCATCACCACCACGCCCGGAATCCATTGCCCCGGCGGTCGGCGGCGATGGCGAATGACGTACAAGCCCGTGCCATAGTCGGTGCCCGCCCACATATCTTCGCGCGAGCGCCAGCGCAACAGCAACAGGCCCGCGCCCCAGATCACCAACGCCACGGGCCAGTATTGCCG
>JAGOBP010000092.1 GCA_017999195.1 Thermoflexales bacterium | reverse complement strand
GCGATAACGCCTCCGAGGTAAAAGTGATCGTTGTCGTACACCACCACCCGATCGGTGGGCAGACGTCCCGCGAAAATATCGTCGGGCGTGAAGACGTGTGATCGATCAGCGCCGGGGATGGGCCGCCAACGATGTCGCCCCACGCCATCATGTCGCCACGTGGCACCCGTCGCGATGATGATGTGCGCGTATCCTGAATCGAGTACATCAGCGGCTTGCATGGGACTGCCCGGAAACACCGTAATTTGAGGCATTTTCTGCACCTGGGTCAAACGCCAATCGACCACGCGCCGCCATTCGCTGAGGCCGGGCAGTTGTGATTCCTGCGTTACGCGTCCGCCCAGTTCGCGCCGCGCTTCGATCACGGCCACGCGATAACCGCGCTGTCCCAACGCGCGCGCACATTCCAGGCCCGCCGGGCCGCTGCCGATGATCATGATCTCGCTGTCGCTTTGCTTCGGCGCGATGATCTCGGGATGCCAGCCGCGCCGCCACTCTTCGCCCATGGTGGGATTTTGCGTGCAGCGAATGGGCACATAGCGCATATCGCCCGTGACGCAGATGTTGCAACCGATGCACTCGCGAATGTCTTCGATGCGGCCCGCTTTGATCTTCTCCGGCAAAAACGGATCAGCGATGGACGGCCGCGCCGCACCGATCAGATCGAGCACGCCCCGACGAATCGCGGACGCCATCGCGTCGGGCGAAGTGTAGCGCCCCACGCCGACGACGGGTTTGCTGGTGAGCGATTTGACGAAGGCGGTGTACGGTTCTTGGTAGCCCTCTTTCTCGAAACGCGAGGTGGCCGAATCATTGCTCCAGCCGCTAATGCTGACGTCCCACAAATCAGGCAGTTCGGCCAACAGCGCGATGATGTCGTGACCGTCACCCTGATGCGTGATCCCATCGTCGCCGAGTAACTCATCGACCGCGAGACGAACCACCACCGCGCATTTGTCACCCACGGCGTCTTTGGTATCTTCGATCAATTCGCGCAGGAAACGCACACGATTGATCAATGTGCCGCCATATTCGTCAGTGCGATCGTTGAAGCGGGGCAGCAGCAATTGCATCGCCAGCGAGAGCGCATGACCCGCATAACAATACACGATGTCATAGCCCGCGCGTTTGGCGCGGAGGGCGGCGGCCTTATGCCAACGGCGCACATCACGCAGATCGGCTTTGTCCACGCGGCGCGCTTGCCCCGGTTCATAGCCGCTGCCGCCCGTGAGGGCCATCGAACGCGGGCCGAGCGTGACGGCGCGTGAATAGGCGTTGCTGGCGTTGAGGCCGTTGTAGGCCAACTCAATGCCCGCGAGCGCGCCATGCTGATGCACTGCCTCGACCATGAGTTGATGGCCGGGCAGATCATCGTCGCTCCACAAACGCCCTTCAAAATAGGGCGACAGATCGTTGCTGTGATGGACTTCCACTTCTTCGGTGCAGACCACGCCCCAGCCGCCCTCGGCTTTCATGCCCCGCATCGCGGCGTGGCCGTGCGGCATGCGATAGCCAAAGCCGTTGCAGTGCGGCACCTGATAGAAGCGATTCGGCGCGGTGACGGGGCCGAGGGCAATCGGTTGGAAGAGGATGTCAAAGAGATTGGTCATGTTGAACGCTTAGGCCTCCAGCCAACGCGATTGTTCATCGGCTTTGACCGCGCGTTCGGCCTCATGGATGAGTTTGTTCAGGCTGCGGCCGCAGCGCAGCGGCGCGTTGAGCGGCGCATAGCGAGCGGGGCAGGGCGTAGGCTGCGAATTCAGCGCCGCGTTGAAGCAGGGCGATAGGTGCTGAATCAGATCGCGTTCGGCCCGATCCAGATCGTTCTCGACGATTGCAAACTGCTCCGATTGGGAACTCAACAACTCGATCGTGAAGCGCAGCGAGGCGGGCCAGTTGCTCAGGATGAAGCGACCGATCACCGACCGGCCTTTGAAGCCGTTCCGCAGATGATCCCAGACGCGGTCGAACGCCAGATACGATTGGCCTACGTAGAAAGTCACGGCTTCGTCGCGAAACACGTACAAGTCCAATGCGCGCCAGTCGGCCGGACAATGTTCGATGAGCATGAAGCGTTTGAGGGGTAGCGCAATGCCGGAAGGGTTGACGGCAGAAGGCGGAGTCATCGCTTTATCACATGCCAGATCACCATCAGTTATAAGCCGATGGCTACAAATAACCAAGCCCGCAAAGCGGGCTTGCAACAACTTGCCGTCGATTTTCAATCGATGGCCAACGCCGATTGGTCTTTGTCGCGGCGGCACGCCATATTGGGCCGTGCCTGATTTAGCATAGCTTGTTTAGATGTGCAAACAAAGCCATCTCTACGTCAGCTGCATACCATTTACCGCTCTCACGGTTCATAGGGTTGTCAATGTCGTCTCTTTGCAGGATATCAGCAATATTGAGACAATCTTGCGCAAGTTGCTCATAACCTTCTAGCCTAAAACGATAGTGAAGTCGCGTTGCAACTATGCTATCAAGTATAGGGCAGAGCGAAGGTTGAAGAAAGCGCAAATGCTTTGACGCAAAAGAAGGCGTTCCAAGTCCTCGAATATGGTTGAGCTCTGAAAGAGCTGCTCCGACGTTCGGAAGGTCTGACTCCAAAATTCTGACAGCACTGCGGAATTGAGTTTGAATTTTGAAAAAAGAATTCTGTTTGATGATACGACCTCCGATGCCCGCATAGCCTCCCCAAGTACAAACACGGCGCACAAACCGCTTCAACGATTCTTCTGGGAAGTCAAGCACGCGAAGTTCGGTGGCATATCCCTCTAATTCCATAGACCGCCCGTAGTGGTGCAAGTGTCCGGCAACCAAGCTGCCAAACATAGCAAACGGCACAACCGCATTTTCAACAATGACACCATTATCTGAAAGTTGTATTGGCATGGCTTTGACAATAGTAACGAGAGGCGGCCCAACGTATTAAGGGTTAATGTGGCGGCCGAAGACCGGTGGGCGCACGCGAATGCGCCGCCGCCCACAGTATAGCCCCGCTTGCCGCCCTGCGTCAACGCACAAAAAACCGGGCGATAGGCCGCAGGTTACCCGCGAATGGCGTGATTTTCTTCAAACCGCCCATCACCCTTGCGAATGGGTTCTGCGTTTGACCGGGTTTCAAACTAATCCGCAACCAAAGGTCATCTCCGCGAAGACGGCCATCCGCGCCCGCCGGACGTCAAACGGCGGCCCTCAGATAACGGCCAATCCAGCGGGTGTTCACCGCTCTTTGGGCGCGGATTCGTTTTTAAATTCGACCTAACAAACAACCCTGCGATTGAACGCCCACCCATCGGGTCTCCCTCGCAGGGTTGTGCGTCTGGCTTACCAACCTTTGTCATTCATCATTCGTCATTGATCATTGCCCATTGATCATTCCATACACCTTCACCGTCTCCCACGCCGCCCGTTCCCATGAAAACTCTGCCGCCCGATGCAGCCCGCGCGCCCGCAGTTCATCCCGCAGCGCGGCGTCATCCAGCAAGCGCCTCAGTCCCGCCGCAATGGCTTCCACCGCCAGCGGATCGATCAGCAGTGCCGCATCACCGGCCACCTCGGCCAGCGCCGTGGCCTGTGACGTGAGCACCGGCGTGCCGCAGGCCATCGCCTCGATGACGGGCAGGCCGAAGCCCTCATAGATCGACGGAAAGGCAAAGGCCGTCGCCAGTGTATACAGCGCGGGCAAATCGGCGGCGGGCACATAGCCCAGCCATTGCACCGCGTCGGCCAACTCCAGCGACTCGATCTCCTGCCAGATGGCGCGATGTTTCCAGCCCAATTGGCCCGCCATCACCAGTCGCACCTCGGGATGTGAGCGGCGCACCTGCGCAAAAGCGCGCAGCAAACGCGGAATATTCTTGCGCGGTTCCAGCGTGCCCACATACAACACACAGCGATTCGGCAGCCCGTATTGCCGCCGCACCCGATCGAGTTCGCCGTCGTCCGCAATCGGTTTGAATTGTGCCGCAGGCGCGCCATAGACGACATGGACTTTGCCCGGATCGATCTTCAATCGGCGGATCATATCCTGCCGCGTGTACTGCGACAGCGTGATGATGGCGGCAGCGCGGCGCGCGGCCAGCGGCACGATGGGCCGCACCGTTAACAGACTGCGCCACGGCTGCGTGCGCGCCTGCAAGAACAGCGACAGATCGTGGATGGTCAGCACCACCGGCACCGGACTCGTCAGCGGCGCGATGGAATTGGTGAAGTGCGCAAAGTCGGGGCGCAGCGTGGCCAACAACTTTGGCGCGATCGTCTGCATCCACCACCAGCGGCGGTGATACGGCTGCCCGATGGGCGCGGCCGTGCCCGGCGGCAACTGCCCGTTGACGGCGCGATGCGCCATCGGCACATACTGCCGATCATCCGCGCGGGCCAGCAGCGCGGCCAGCGTCTGCCGGGTAAAATGACTGACGCCCGTAAACTGCGCCATCGTCAGCGGCGTCACATCAAAGCCGATCACCTGCGTCATGGCCGGCTCCACGCGCGCGCCGTCAACAGCCCCGCCGCCAGCCAGAACAACCCATACGTGGGCGTGAACGGCAGAAAATAATCCACAACGCCATGCACTGCAAAAGCCAACAGCGCCGCGCTGAGGCCTACAATCAGGGGGCGCTCGCTAGCCGATCGGGTACGCAGCGCGCGATACGCCGCCCACGCCAGCGTCGCCCCCAACCCGATTAAACTCGCCAGCCCGATCAAGCCCGTATTCACCAGTGTCTCCACATACCAACTGTTGGCCGTCACCGTCCGATCAAACGCCGTTGCGCCCAGATACGTGCCATACGTCCAGCGGAAATTATCGGGGCCGATGCCGAACACCGGACGGGTGCGCCACAACTCGATCGCCACGCGCCACAACTCGGTGCGCGTTTGCGACGGCAAGGGCTGCGACAGCGCCGACCCTGTTGGCCCGGCAGACGGGCGCGGCGCAGACGCATGGGCGGCCGTCTGTTCGTCGACACGGACCGCCAGCATAGCCGTCGACGCGCCCCGCACGCTAAACCACGTCACTTTTTCCTGAGTCAAATCAATCTGCAAGCGATAGGCCCCCGCCTGAGTCGGCGCTTTCACGCGCAGCCCGATCGTCACGCGCTCGCCCGGCGGCAGATCGTGGGGCAGCGCCGTGCGCAAACCTTCATAGACAATCATATCCGGTGATTGGGCCTTCAGCCAGTGATAACTCACACGCACGGGCGTGCTGCCGCCGGCCGGCCACGTCCGCACGCTGGTATTCGTCACGGTCACTGGCACGGTCGCAATCTCGTCCGCGCGCAGCGTCAATGTCGGCTGTGCCGATTCGATTTGCGCCGTATACCACGCTCGATCGCTCTCGGCGAGAAAGCGCGCGGCGATGGCGGGACTGAGAAGCACTTGCGCCGCCGTTAGGACGACCAGGCTCATCAGGGTCGCGGCCGCCCAACGGCGCAGCGCGCCGCGATTCAAGCCGATTACCATTAACAGCGCGACGGCTGATCCAATCAACGCCGCGCGACTGGCCGACAACACGATGGCCAAAGTCACGACCATAATGGCCACGGCCAACCCGATCGATCCCCGGCGCGACTTCGGCCAATCTCGCCCGACAAGCGCCGCCAAGCCCAGCGGCAAGGCCGCCTCCCAAAACATCGCGGCCGTGTTGGCATATTGAAACGTCCCGCTGGCGCGTAAGACTTCGCCCACCACGGTCACATGCGTCTTAAAGGCTAACCACACAGGCACGGTTGACGGCACACCCACTTCGATGACGCCCGCGCTGGCTGACACAAGCGTGCTTAGCCCCAGCGTCAGGGCAATAGGCCAGATTCGTTTAGCGTCGTGCGCCCAATCGGCGGCGGCAAAAAACACCAGCGCGCCCGTCGCGCTGCGCAGCGCAAACTTCAGTGCCTCGCCGCGTAACGTGGGCGCGAGCACGGCGCTGATCACATTCGCCGCGATCCACGCCAGCACAGCCCAGTGCACCGGCGTCCACTTCAAGCGCCGCGCGATCAGCACCCGACTGGCCCACACCGCGATCACCGCATACAGCGTCAACTCCACATTCGTAATCGCCAGCGGCCCCAGCGTAATCAGCGGCGACTTCAACTCAAACGGCAACAGCGCGGCCAGGAGAATCCATGTCGCCGCGCTTAATCGATCGAGTTGCGTTGTCAGCCGCGAACGGGTCGTATCAGAGTCCATACGCATAAAGTTAGTAAGACGCCTTCACTCACCAGCGTCGCCAGCGCCGCGCCCAGTGCGCCCTGCACCGGAATCCATTGCGAACAAGCCACAAAATTAACGCCAAACACGATGACGTTGAAGAGCAAATTCAGGCGTTGCCGATTGAGCGCAATCAGCACATGCGTCAAGCCGTAGTTGATGAATGACAGCGGCAGCGCCAAAACCAACACTTGCAACACCGGAGCAGCCTCGCGATAGGGCGCGCCGTACAACCGATCGAGAAGCCACGGCCCACCGATTGCGCCCGCTGCAGCGATCGCGCCGCCCGCCGCCAGCAGCACGCCCAGCGTGCGCACACGGAGCGATCGGGTGGCGGCATAACCGTGTTGCGTGATCGTGCGGGACAACACCGGGAAGACAGCGGCCATCAATGCCGCGGGCACAATCGCCAGTGGCTCGGTCAACTTTTGCGCCACACCGTACACACCCACACTGGCCGTCGAGGTGAACGCATCGAGCATGAAGACCGCCGTGCGCGTGTAAACGATGGACACCACAATCGCGCCGCCCAGCGGCAGCGCCTCGCGCAACAGGCGGCGCTGAAGCAGGCCGTCGAATGTCAGGCGGGGCACAAAGTATCGATCCCGCTGACGGCTTAACCACGCCGTGCTGGCGAGCAATGTCAAGGCCGCGCTGCCCACATAGGCCGCCGTCAGGCCCGCCCAGCCAGTCCCGGCAAACAGCGCCAAGCCACCGCCCGCCGCAGTAAGCAGACGCATGGCCAATAACCACACCGCTTCCAGATCGGCGCGCTGCCAGCCGCGCAACGCATAGCCAAAGTATTCCACAATCGAATTCAACAGCAAAGACACGCCCACGATCAACGCGCCAAATTGCACGGCAGGCGGGCGTCCCGCGCTGATGACGATCAGCACGAGCGCGGCGGGCAACGAAAAGAGCAACTTCAGCGTCAGGCCCGCATTGGCGATCTGTTCGCCGTCGGCGCGTGAAGACTGCGCGGCGATCTCGCGCGTGACGATGATCTGCAAGCCTAAATCGGTCAACGTGGTCAACACAAAGCCGGTCGCCAGGGCAACCGTCAACTCGCCGTAGTCAGCCGGACCGAGCAGACGCTGGGCCACATAGGCCAGGCCAAAACTCAGCCCGCGCCCGATAAGGTCAGAGGCCAATCGGATGGCGGCCTGTCGTCTTAGGCGCATAATTGAGCCTGTTGGATCACGAGCGTCCCTTTGAACAAAGCAAGTTGTTTAGCGTGGCCGATCGGTTGGCGAGGTTGGATTGAATCAAATCGAAGAGCCGCATACTGGGAGCCGCCGGGCAACTAAAAGAAAAGACATCACGGAGTTGTTTGCAAGACCGTGATGTCTCAGGTGGGCGATATAGGACTTGAACCTACGACCCCACGGATGTGAACCGTGTGCTCTAACCAGCTGAGCTAATCGCCCGAACGACCGCGATTATAGCATCCTCGTTGGCAATTGACAAGGGCGTGACACCTCGTTATAATGCCGCCATGTTCACGCCCGCCCCGTCCCCTGCTGTGCGATGTTTTACGTCTGGATAGGCGCGCGTCCGGTTGCCACCAACTCGATTCACCAGCCCTCTCCAGACCGTGGTTAGAGGGCTGGTTTTATTTTGGACGATGGATATTCAACACCTATCTCAAGAAATGCATCGCTTTGTGGCGGCTAAAGGCTGGTACGATGCCGCCTCGGCGCGACCACAAACGCCGCGCAACATTGCCACCTCGCTGGCGATTGAGGCGGCGGAGGTGCTGGAACACTTCCAATGGGGCGAGCAGCCATCCGATCGGCCGGAGCTGGCCGCCGAGTTGGCTGACGTGATGTTGTATCTTTTACAACTGGCGTCGCTGTGCGACATCGATCTGGAGCAGGCCGTGCTGGATAAATTGAAGGTCAATTACGGGCGCACCTGGGATCAGCCATGACCAAGCCCTGGCAAGTGTTGGGCAAGCGCAATATCTACACCAGCCCGTGGATCAACCTTGATTTATGGACGGTGCTCCTGCCCGACGGCTCGATCATTCCCGATCATCACGTGCTCGATTATCCCGGCGAAGCCGTGGGCGTGATTCCGATCGGGGCGGACGGGCGCGTGTTGCTGATCGATCATTATCGCTTCATGACCGACACACGCGACTGGGAAGTGCCCAGCGGTGGCATTGAAAAAGGCGAGACCGTGTTGGCAGGCGCGGCGCGTGAGCTGCTGGAAGAAACCGGCTACACCGCCGCCGACTGGACGGTGTTGGGCAAATATCATCCGTCCAACGGGTCGAGCAATCAGGTGTTTCACACGACCATCGCCCGCAGCCTGACGTGCCAATCCGCGCCGCTGGATCAAAACGAGACGCTGGGCCTGCGCTGGTTCACGCTCGACGAAGTGCGTGCCATGATCGCGCACAATGAACTATTCGACGGCTTGTCGCTCACGTCGTTGTGCTGGGCGTTGGCGCTCTATCCAGACCTGACTGGTTTTTAAGGGCCAAACGTGGGCACACTCAAAATTCTCGCTATCACCGATCAAGTGGTCGATTCGCTGCACAGCCCCAATGTGGTACGACGCTTCGGCGACGTTGATCTGATCCTGAGCTGCGGCGACCTGCCCTACGACTATCTGGACTACATCGTGACGATGTTGAACAAGCCGATGTACTTTGTGCATGGCAATCACGATCGGGATTTTGAATACACGGAAACAGGTAGACGGTATCTGGCGCCGCGCGGCGCTGAAGCGCTGGACATGCAATCGGTCAGGACTTCGCACGGCTTGCTACTGGCCGGGCTGGAAGGGTCCATTCGCTACGATCCCGGCAGCAATCATCAATACACGCAAGAGCAGATGAATCGCCGCGCCCTACAATTGGCGCTGAAACTCATTCGCAATCGGGCGCGGTATGGCCGCTATCTGGATGTGCTGGTGACGCATTCGCCGCCATTTGGCACCAATGACGGGCCGGATCCGGCGCACATCGGGTTTCAGGCGTTCAATTCGTTAATGCATCGGTTCAAGCCCAAGTTATTGCTGCACGGGCACAAGCATGTGTATACCGGCGCAGCGCCGTCCACGCAAGTGGGCGCGACGCGCGTGGTGAATGTCTATCCCTATCAACTGATCGAGTTGGACCATGGGGCCTGATCTCAAACGCGCGGAAGAAGACTATAACCGCGTGCGGCGCGGCGCGTGGTGGCGCGATGTGCTGGCCAAGTTTGCCGGGCGCACCAATCAGTTGTTGTCGTATCAGCAGATGAAAGACGCGCTGCAACTGGGTGGCCCCATCTATCGCGGCCTGAAGCACGTGCCGGTGGCGCAGATCGTGGGCAGCGTCGATCGCTATCGCGACTTCGACGAAGTGTTTATGCCCGCGCAAGATCGCACCGCCCAGCGCTGGCAGAGCGTGGCCCGCGCCTATTATCAAGACATCGATCTGCCGCCGGTGCGGTTGTACAAAGTGGGCGACGCCTATTTTGTGCTGGACGGGCATCATCGCGTGTCGGTGGCGCGCGAACAGGGCGTGAACTTCATCGATGCCGAAGTGCAGGAAGTGGTCTCGCGCGTGCCGGTGGGCGCCGATGTCCGATCGGAGGATTTGAAAGTCCTGCATGAATATCGCCGCTTTCTCGATCGGACGCACCTCGATCAACTGCGGCCCGATCAACGCATTCGCTTCACGATTGCGGGCGGTTACGATCGACTGCTGGAACACATCGCGATGCATCGCGTATTCATGCAATTGGAAGCGCAGCGCGAAGTCAGCGAGGCGGACGCGATTACGCACTGGTACGATACGGTCTACGCGCCGCTCGTCGAAACGATTCGCGAACACGCCGCGCTGAAGGAATTTCCGGGCCGCACCGAATCCGACCTGTATCTGTGGATCGTGGAGCATCTGCATTTCCTGCGCGAAACACAGCAGGATGTGTCGATTGATGAAGCGGTGGCCGATTACGCCGATCAATTCAGCGAAAAGCCGATCAAGAAGATGGTGCGGGCCTTGGCGCAAGCCTTTAGCGATGCCGAGCCGGTGAAACTAGAGGCCACGAAAACGCAGCAAGCGCGCGATCGGTTTTTGCAGCGCACCCGATTGGCCGATCTGCGGCCCGAGCATGCGATCTGGTGTTCAGACGATCTGGGTTATGCGCGGTTGCTGGAACATATCGAGCATCACCGCTATTTTATGGGGCTGGACTTCAAACGCGACGTGAGCGAAGACGAAGCGGTGCAACACTGGTACGATACGGTGTAT
>JAGOBP010000091.1 GCA_017999195.1 Thermoflexales bacterium | reverse complement strand
TGTTTGGACGACCGCAGAACTGCTGTCATATCGCGTCCCAGTTCAATTCATTGATCAATTGCCCGAACTCACGCCATTGTTCGCCTTGCTGGAGGAAACCCATCAAGGAAACTGAGGGACAATACCCAAGATCACAACTACGTGACTATCGAACTACGTGACCATTTCACTATCGCACTCCGTCACTCTCTCACTACCCAACTATGTCACCTACCTTCTTCCCCACTCCCGCCGATTTTCGCCGCTGGCTGCAAGCGCATCACGCTACCGAAAAAGAACTGCTGGTCGGCTTCTACAAGACCGGCTCCGGCCAGCCGAGTATCACCTGGCCCGAATCGGTCGATCAAGCCTTGTGCTTCGGCTGGATCGATGGCCTGCGCAAGCGCGTTGACGATGAGCGTTACACCATTCGCTTTACGCCGCGCAAGCCCACCAGCACGTGGAGCGCCGTCAACATCAAGCGAGTGGAAGAGTTGACCCAACTCGGCTTGATGACGCCCGCCGGACTCAAAGCCTTTGAAGCGCGTCAGGCAAACAAGTCCGGCATTTACTCTTACGAGCAGCGTACTGCCGAATTGCCCCCGGCGTACGACAAGGTGTTGAAGGCCAATCGGGCCGCGTGGACGTTCTTTCAGGCGCAGCCTGCCTCCTATCGCAAAGCGGCCATGTGGTGGATCGTCAGCGCCAAGCAAGAGACTACGCGCCTCAAGCGGCTCGAGCAGTTGATCGATCTCTCCGCGCACGCGCAGCAGATTCCGCAGTTCACCCGCTGGAAGAAATAATGGTGATCTTCATCCATTGACACACCCCGCCAATGCGTTTATCCTTGCGCCATGACCCACGGATTAGTTTTCGACATCAAAAAGTATTCCATCCACGACGGCCCCGGCATCCGAACCACCGTCTTTCTGAAAGGCTGCCCGCTTAACTGCTGGTGGTGTCACAACCCGGAGAGCCAGTCGCCGCGCATGGAAATGCTGTTGCGCGACAATCGCTGCATCCAGTGCGGCGCGTGCGTCGACGCCTGCCCGCACGACGCCATTCAATGGCTCGACGGCGAACCCGTCACCGATCGCGCCGTCTGCGCCCAGTGCGGCACCTGCGAAGCGACCTGCTACGCCGACGCGCGCGAGCGCGTGGGCCGCGAGATGACCGTCGAGCAGGTGTTGGCCGAAATCGAGCACGATGTGGCTTTCTACGACGAATCGGGCGGCGGCGTCACTTTCTCCGGCGGTGAGCCGCTCTTGCAGCATGCCTTTCTGTTGGACCTGCTGCGCGCCTGCCAGGCCCGCGACATTCACACCACGCTGGACACCAGCGGCTGCGCGGCCTGGGCCACGCTCGATCAAGTGCGCCCCTACGTCGATTTGTTTTTGTACGATCTCAAAGTGATGGACGATGAGCGGCACCGTGAATTTACGGGCGTCTCCAACCGATCGATCCTCTCGAATTTACAGGCCCTGTCGGCGCGCGGGCACACGGTCATCATCCGCGTGCCCGTCATTCCCGGCATCAACGACGACGATGAGACCGTACGGCAGATCGGCGCGTTTGCGGGCGCGCTGCCGCATCTGCAAGGCGTGGATTTATTGCCCTACCATCACATCGCCGTCGACAAATACTTGCGCCTGAACAAACCCTATCGCTTGTTCGAGACGCGCCAACCCACGGCCGAGCGCCTGGCGGAAATTGCGCAGGTCTTGCAGTCATTCAACTTGTCCGTCACCATCGGAGGCTAACATGATCACCGACCGCGTCGCGCGTCTGCGTAAACAGAGCCTGGATGCCCAACCCACCATCTCACCCGAACGCGCCCAATTGATGACCCAATTCGATCGGGCGTACACCGCACTCATGTCCGTGCCCGTGCGCCGGGCCTTATCGTTTCAATATTTGCTGGAGCACAAAACGATCTATCTTGGCGCCGATGAATTGATCGTCGGCGAAAAAGGCCCGGCCCCCAAAGCCACGCCCACGTATCCCGAACTGTGCTGTCACAGCGTGCAGGACCTGGACATCCTGAATTCGCGCGAGAAGATTCCCTTTGCGGTTGATGCCGCGGCCCGATCGATCTATCGCGACGACATCATTCCCAACTGGCAAGGCCGCTCCATGCGCGACCTGATCTTCGCGGAGATGACGCCGGACTGGCTGGCCGCTTACGAAGCGGGCATCTTCACCGAATTCATGGAACAGCGCGCCCCCGGTCACACCGTGCTCGATGACAAGATTTATCACAAGGGCTTGCTCGATTTCAAAGCGGACATTCAAGCCAGCGTGGCCCGATTGGACTATCTGCGCGATCGAGATGCGTACGCCAAACAAGAAGAACTCAAGGCCATGTCGATCTGCGCCGACGCGCTGATCCGCTTTGCCGAACGCCATGCCGAGAAAGCGCGCGAATTAGCCCAAAGCGAAAGTGATCCACGGCGACAGCAAGAATTGTTGCGCATTGCCGAAACTTGTTCGCACGTGCCCGCGCATGCACCGCGCAATTTCTGGGAAGCCCTGCAATACTACTGGTTCGTGCATCTGGGCGTCACCACCGAACTCAACACGTGGGACGCTTTCTGCCCCGGCCATCTCGATCAGCATTTGATTTCTTTTTACCAACGCGATTTGACTGACGGCACGTTGACGCACGATCAAGCCGAAGAGTTGCTGCATTGCTTCTGGATCAAGTTCAACAACCAGCCCGCGCCGCCCAAAGTGGGCGTCACCGCCGCTGAAAGTGGCACCTACACTGACTTCGCGCAGATCAACGTCGGCGGCGTCAAAGCCGATGGGGCCGATGCCGTCAACGGCGTGTCGTATTTGCTGCTCGATGTGATCGAAGATATGCGGCTCTTGCAACCCAGTTCATCAATCCAGGTCAGCAAGAAGAATCCCGATCGCTTCATCAAGCGTGCGGCCAAGATCATTCGTACCGGCTTCGGCCAGCCGTCGATCTTCAACACGGATGCCATCGTGCAAGAGTTGGTGCGACAAGGCAAAACGCTGATCGATGCGCGGGCAGGCGGATCGAGCGGCTGTGTGGAAGTGGGCGCGTTTGGCAAAGAGAACTACAACCTCACGGGCTACTTCAACTTGCCCAAGGTGCTGGAAATTACGTTGCACAACGGCGTCGATCCGCGCACGGGTAAACAACTGGGTTTAGTCACGGGCGATCCCCTGCAATTCCAGTCGTTTGACGACTTGCTCGCTGCTTTCGATCAGCAACTGCGCTATTTCATCGACATCAAGTTGCGCGGCAACAGCGTCATCGAGCGGCTGTACGCCACCTACATGCCCGCGCCGTTTTTGTCGCTGCTCATCGATGATTGCATCGCGACGGGCCGCGACTATCACGACGGCGGCGCACGCTACAACACCAGCTACCTTCAGGGCGTCGGCCTGGGCACGATCACGGATGCGCTGACCGCGTTGAAATATCACGTCTTCGATCAACACACGTTGTCGCTGGACACCTTGCTGATCGCGTTGGACGAGAATTTCAAAGGGCAAGAACGTACGCGCCAACTGCTGATCAATCGCACGCCGCGCTATGGCAACGATGATGACTATGCCGACAGCGTGATGACCACCGTCTTCGATCTCTACTTCAACGCCGTCGATGGCCGCCCCAACACCAAAGGCGGCGAGTATCACATCAACCTGCTGCCGACGACGGTCCACGTCTACTTTGGTTCGGTCATCGGCGCGACGCCGGACGGTCGCCGCGCGGGCGAGCCGCTGTCGGAAGGCATCTCGCCGGTGCAGGGCGCCGATCGCTGCGGGCCGACGGGCGTGGTCAAGTCTGCGGCCAAGATGGATCATCTGCGCACGGGCGGCACGCTGCTTAATCAAAAGTTCACGCCGCAACTCCTTCACGATGACGCTGGCCTCGACGGCTTGGTGCAACTCGTGCGCACCTACTTCAAACTCGACGGGCATCACATCCAGTTCAACGTCGTCGATGTGGCTACGCTCCGCGCCGCGCAGAAAAACCCCGAACAGTACCGCGATCTGATCGTGCGGGTGGCCGGTTACAGCGACTACTTCTGCGATCTGGGCCAATCGCTTCAGGATGAGATCATCGCTCGAACGGAACATCAATCGTTTTGAAGGTGACAAGTAGACAAGGCTACATCTACATGGCTGAAGGCTGAACCTGCCACCGCCTTGCGCAGTATTATCTGTACCACCTCAGACAAAGGCCGACGCGATGACTGACGAACAAACTCAACTGATTCAAGAACTGGATACCGCCCGCGCGATCATGCACCAGTTGATCGCCGATCTGACGCCCGAAAGCGAAATTTACCCGGGCTGGACGCTGCGTCAATTTCTGGCTCACTTAACGGGTTGGGATGCGGTAACGGCGGACACCTTGCGCGCCCACGCGCGCGGCGAAACGCCTGCCACGCCGGTCTCGGCCGGCATCGATGCCTATAACGCCGAATCCGTCGCCACGCGGGCGACGCTTGATCTGGCGCACATCCGCAACGATTGGGAACTAGCTCGCGACGAACTCAAAGCCGCCATCCGTGCGCTGACGCCCGAGCAAATGGCCGCGCCGCTGCTGCAACCGTGGGGCAGCGTCAGCACCGTCGCTAAACTCGTCGAGATCATGATCCATCACGAAGGCGTCGAGCACGCCGACGAACTCCGCGCAATGGAGGCGAAGCAAACGGCCGCAGCGTAGCCTCGCATACAGTCAGTTGAATCCTTCAAGGACGAGCGTTGTTCGTCAGCGTTCGTCCTTTGTCATTCGTCATTTTTCATTTGTCATTGTTCATCTATAATTCGCCCATGCGTACTCTGCGGCAATGCCTGCTTGATGTTGATCCCACGTTACTGCGCGTGATCGCCTCACGCTGGTCCATCGATCCCACCGGCCTGAAACCGCGCGATCTGATGGCGCAACTGGAAACCGCGCTCGGCGATCCCACCCGATCGAGCCAGCGCCTCGATCAACTCACGCCGCCCGAACGCGACGCGTTGCGCACCCTGCTGACAGCGGGCGGCACGCTGCCTGTCCCCAACTTCACGCAGCGCTTCGGCGCGATTCGCCTGTTTGGCCCGGCGCGTCTGGAACGCGAACAGCCCTGGCGCACGCCCGCCAACGCCGCCGAAAGTCTGTGGTATCTGGGCTGGTTGTATCGCGGCTTCGAGCAGTTGCCCAATGGCACCATGCGGGAAGTCTTCATCGCGCCGAATGAACTGATGCCGCTGCTGCCCCGGCTGAAAATAGCCGCCACGCACGTCGAACCGCTGCCGATTGCGCCGACGCCCGATCAAGTCCAAGCGCGCGGCGAAACTTTAGTCGATGATCTGTGTACGTTGCTCAGTTATTTGCACAACAACTTCGCGCGGGTGCAAGGCCGATCGACCGCGGCCGCCCTGCGGACCGCTCTGACGCCCACGTTACGCGACGTAGATGCGGCGCGTTTTGATTTTGCGCTGCATCTGGCCGAACGCGCGCGCCTGATCAAAATCGTCGGGCAGCGGCTGCGCCCCGAGGCCAAACCCAGCACCGATTGGCTGAAAGCCGCCGGGCCACATCAAGTGCGGCAACTATTTGAAACGTGGCGCACCGACACCCACTGGCCGGATTTGCAGCATGTCCCCTCGCTTCAAATCGAGCGGGCCGTGTCGATCAATCAAGATGGGGTGGCAGTGCGTGCGGCTGTGCTGGACGGCTTGCGCGCCGCGGTGCCTACCGCGTGGCATTCGCTGGACATGCTCATTCAGCGTCTCAAAGCCCACACGCCCGATTTCTTGCGCAGCGATTTCGATACGGATTACATTCGGGCCACAAGCGGCGAATACTTGCGCGGCATCAATGCGTGGGAGCGGGTGGAAGGCGCGCTCATTCGATCGATCGTCACCGGGCCGTTGTTCTGGCTGGGCGCGATCGAGGTGGATGATCTTGCGCAACTGGCCGTTTTCCGGCTGACAGCAACTGGCGCGGCACTGCTCGGCTTGGACCTGGATCAACCCGCCATCAAACCGGTGCAGCACTTTGTGGTGCGCGCCACGGCCGTGATCGAAGTGGCCGCCGCACGCCGCTACGATCGGTTTCAGTTGGCGCGCGTCGCGGACTTGATCGGCTTTGATGGCGAAGACTATCGGTATCGACTGACGCCATCGTCATTGGCTCGCGCGGCCTCGCAAAAGATCGACGCGCCCAAAGTGCTGGATTTTCTGACGCGCGCGCAGGGGCAAGGCGTGCCGCCGTCGTTGGCCAAAGCCATTCAACGCTGGGCGGGCAAAGGGACAGAAGTGAAAGTGGAACGCGCCATCATCGTGCGCGTAAAAGATGCCGCGATTTTGAAGCGGCTGCAAGAATCGCCCAAAACGCGCAACATCTCGATCGAGCCGCTTGGCCCAACGGCCGCCCGCATCAACGAGAAAGACTGGCCGAAGTTGGTGTCGATTCTGGCGGAAGCGGGTGTCTTGGTTGACTGAAGGAAACAGCAAGTAGACAAGTAACTGATCCCTGATCCCCGATTACTGATCCCCGTACTCGTAAAACCCCCGACCGGCCTTCTGCCCCAACCGGCCCGCGCGCACCAACTGTTTGAGCAGCGGCGCAGGCCGATAGTGATCATCGCCATACTCGTCGAACAGGCCGCGCAGCACCGCCAGCACAATGTCCAGGCCGATCACGTCCCCCCACTCCAGCGGCCCGCGCGGATAGTTGGTGCCCAGCTTCATGGCCGTGTCGATGTCGCGCGGCTGCGCGACGCCGTCCATCAACGCATAGGCCGCCTCGTTGACCAGGCTGCACACGATGCGCGGCAGGATCAGGCCCACGCTGTCTTGCACGATGGCAGTTTCCAGGCCTAGCCGTGTGAAGAATTGCTGCGCCTTGCCCACAAAAGTGGTATCCGATTGCAAGGCCGCGGCCAGCTCGATGATTTGCCCTTTTTTCAAGGGCGATAATGCGCCAAAGCCCAAAACTCGATTAGCTTGTGTCGTCCACGCCGCGATCTGCGTCGCCGTCACGGACAACGCCGCCGCGATGATCGGCCGATCGGGCGGCAGAGAGCGATCGAGCACGTTGATTACCGCGCGCTTCGTCTCGATCGATTCCACAACCGCCTCGATCACGATCTGGCTTGAAGCGGCGTCGTCGGCTAGGCGCGCCAGACCGGTGGTGTCGATCACGTCCTCGATCAGAAACACCGCGACCGCATGGCCCGCGTCGATGCAGAGCGCAGCCAGTTCTTCGACCAGCGGCGCTTCACCGGCAATGAGGACTTTTGATCTGGCGGCCATGCGTTTTGGGTTAGTGCCAGCCCAGCGATTTGTAGGCGGCGACGACCATGACGCAGACGGGTTCGCCTTTGCATTCGACGCCGGCCACTTCCATGTTGATTGCGCCGTATTCGTAGGGGCGGCGGGCCATCAACGATTTGATCGTCGCTTCCAGGTTGTGGCGCACCTCTTCTTCTGATGAGCCGTGCTGCTCGACGAACAGGCCGCGCAGGGTGTTGGGTTCTTGCGTCCAGCTCAGGCCCGCCCACGCCCACTGGCCCGGCACGGTTTCGGTTTTGCTGGCCAACACCACGTACAGGCGATCGCCGTAGTCTTTGGGCTCGCCCACAAACGGCGCGCGTTCGATGGTGCTGTAGGGCGGAATGACCGACGAGAGGTGGATCAAGTTGTAGTTCCCCACGCGCGCGTCGTACATCGCATTATCAAAGGCCGCCAGCGGCGTCGGGCCGTCGCCGCGGCCTACGGTCAGGTAGATTTTCATGTTCAGATTTCTCCTGTAAGAAGCAAGGTGATAACGGCGCGTATTCTATCATAGCGAGTGATTTCGGCAACAAACAACCACCCCGATCAGCTGGAGTAGCCGATCGGGGTGGCGTCTTATGCGCGGCGCTTGGGCTTCAACTAATTGCCGCAGGGCGCAACATTGCGCCAGTTCACAACCGTGTTCGACACGGATTGCGTCGCGCCCTGTCCAGACACCGTGAGCGAGCGATTGCTGACCTCCGAGCAGGTGAGGTCTTTCTCTACATTGTCCCACGTGCCTAAAGTGTATTTGTATTGCAACTGAGTCGTCTCTAATAGACTCAGGTCGATCTTCCACAGGGTGGCACTCATCTTGGTCAGCGCCACCGTTTGTGGATTGCCCCAGTTGCCGATAGCTGAATTATCACCCACGATGTACACCGTTTTGTTGCCGGGCGTACTGGCAGGCACGGTCACGTTGAAGGTTACGGTTACCGTGCGCGGGGTCGGGATGCCGTTGACCTGGTTGCTGTAGGCCGATTGATTCAGTGCATAGTCCACCGCTTTGATCGCGTAGGTGTACGTGACGTTGGTCGTGACGTCCGTATCCGTGTAGACCGTCGAGGCGGCGGTGAGCTTGACCTGGGGCACACTGAACGAGCCGCCCGGCCCGTGGCGATAGAGCCAGTATTCGGCTGTATCACCGACGGCGGTCCATTGCAAGGCTACAAACGCGGCGGCGCTGTTGATCACGCTAAGCGTGGGCGCAGCCGGCGGTGTCACATCGGCGCCGGATACAACGTCCATGATACCCGGCGTGGCCGTGCCCAGGCCGTTCTGATCGCCGTAGGTCCACGTCAGGCCGCTGTTGGTGGAGAAGCGCACCAGCACATCGAATGTCCCCGTAATTTCCGGTCGCACGCTGGCCTGATAATCATACTCATTGGCGACGCGCGCGGTGTAAGTCATGGGCGTCCACGTGGTCCAGGTTGCGGACGCGCCGGTGCCGTAACCGACTTGCGCTACGATTTGATTCTGATTGCCGTTAAAGTCGGTGATGCCGATCGCGCCGACACGCCCGTAGAGCGGCATGGTTGACGTTACGCCGAGCGTGTGCGTGAAGGTCTTAGGCGATTGCAGCACGGCTGAAGTGACAGGCACCGACGGCACGGCGAAGGCCTCAACGGAATCCGCGCCCTGATTGCCGACTGCGTCGCTGGCGTTAACGACATAGTAGTAGAACGTGCCGTTGGTCACGCTCGTGTCAGTGAAGATTGTGGTGCTGGTCGAGGTGATCCACTGGTATCCGCCGCCCATGACGTAGCTGCGATAGACATCGTACTTGAGGGCGGACACAGGCGCGGTCCACGTCAGGCCGACCTGATTGAGGCCTGACGTGGCGGTGAGATCCGTCGGCGCGGCCGGGGCGATCAGGTCTTGGCCGGTCACCGGGTGCAGCACCTCGCCGCTCAGCGGCGGCAGCACAATCGAGAAGACGCCGTTAACGGCGGTAACGGGCGGATCGATGGACAGGGTGTGCTGCATCTGCACCGCATCCGGCAGATCGCCCGTGGCCGTAATCGACACCGTGTGGGTAACGGTGTCGCGATTGACGGCGACCACTACGGCCTCATTGGCCGTGCGCATGAGATAGGCCATGGTCCGGTTCACATCATCGGTCAGCAGGAAGGTCGGCTCGCCCGTGCGGAATACTGGGTGGTCGTGCCGCAGCTTTGTGAGCATCCGATACCAATCGAGGATGGCACGGTCGCCGCCTGCATCGTAGTAGGACGCTACAGTCTGCCCCGTCGGCTGAAGCGCCTGCGTACCCGTCGAATTGTGCAGCACCACCGGCAGATAGATCATCGGGAACAGCCACGGGAAGGTGCGGCGATCATCGGGATCGTCGTCGCCGTTCAGCGCCACTTCATCGCCGTAATAGATCGTGGGCGCGCCGGGCAGGGTCATTTGCACCAGGGCGGCCAGCTTCAACAGCTGCTTACCCTGCGCCAGATTCGCCGCGTTGAGTTCCTTATCGACCGGCGTGCGCGTACCGGGCGTGAGCTGCCACAAAATGCGGCGGGTGTCATGACTGGTCAGCAAATTCATCAAGGTGTAATACGTGGCATCAGGATAGTCTTCACGCACCGAGTTGAGCTTGCGCGCAAACAAGGACGGCGGCTGATTGCTCTGCCCGTCATCGTTGAAGCCTTTGTCATCGACCGTGCCGAAGAAACCCAGAATGGCATTGCGGAAGCGATAGTGCATGCCGGTGTCGGCCATGTCGCCCAGCGCCTTGGGCAGCAGTTCGCCCTTCTTCCACAATTCGCCGATGATGATGGCGTTGGGGTCAACCGCCTTCACTGCCGTGCGGAACTCGCGCCAGTAGTCATCGGGGAAAGATGGATCGCCCATCACGTCCAGCCGCCAACCGGCCGCGCCCCGATTGAGCCAGTATTGCGTCACCGGCTCAGTGATGACCTCGGTCGCGGAGTAGAACAATGTGCGGACGGCCGGCACTGTCTTGCTGATGGTGGGGATGCTGTCGAAGCCGAACCAGCCGTCGTAGTTGGCCGACAGTGGCCCGGCCGTGCCTGCACACTTGCCGGTGCCTGGCGTAATCACATCGGTGAAGTAGAACCACGATCGATAGGTAGATGTGATCGCTTCGCACGCGCCCACTTCGGCGTAGTGCCCATACCGATCGAAATACCGGCTATCCGACGAGAGATGGTTGAA
>JAGOBP010000614.1 GCA_017999195.1 Thermoflexales bacterium | reverse complement strand
GGATATGGGCAGCGGCATCGGCATTGCCAAACGCCGCGCCACTGAACTGCTGCGCAACCGCACGTTGACGTCGGCGCGCCTGGGCGGCTACAAGATTGCTTACGGCAAATCCGGCATCATCCCCTTTGCGGTGACGCTGGACGATGAACCGATTACGAGCAGCGGCGAAATCACAATTAATTTCTACAGCCCGCTGGCGAATCCCAAACGGGATGAGATCGATCAAGAGAATCAGGCGCGCGGCAGCAAGGGCCGCACGCTGTGGTGGATTGCGGCCGACGACAAGACGGTGGGCGACAAACTCAAACGGCTGGAAGCGCTTGATAAAGTGCCCGCACGGCCCAAATGGAAGAATGACCGCAGCGATGAGACGGTGCGGCTGTTAAAGGAAAAGGAAAAGGAGCGCGCCGGGCTGGAAACGCATGTGGCCGGCCTGCTGGAAGCGGCCGTGCGACAGGGCCGCCTGTACTATGCGGGCGAGGCCACAGACCTGGACGGCAGCAAAGACTTGAAAACCGCCGCGGCTGAATTTGTGGGAACCGTCGCTGGTTATCTGTACACGCGCTTTGCCATCGCCGACAAGACCTTTGACGAGAAGACGATTCCAGAGTATCTGAAGCCCGGCAAGAAAGGGCTGGATCGACTGAACCCTGAGTTGGGATTGTACGATGCCGAAGGCCATTTGATTCGGCACGCGCCGCTGGCAGCCACGCTGTTTGACGAATTGCGCCGGCGCAAGGATGAGAACGAGGATCTGGACGGCAAAGCATTGGCCGATCATTTTGAGCGCATCCCGTTCGGTTGGCCCGATGCGCTGGTGCGCTTGGTTCTGGCGGCGATGTTCCGAGGCGGCGCGGTCTATCTGGAATCGCCCGACTCCGATCAGCCGATCTACGAACTGAGCGCGTTGAGCATCGAGGGGCTGTTTACAGGACCGCAGAAATTCCGCAAGACGCGCTTCATGCCCACGACGGGCGGCCTGTCGCCGATGGAAGTGAAGGACGCCAAAGACGC
This sequence comes from Thermoflexales bacterium, assembly GCA_017999195.1. Lineage (GTDB taxonomy): Bacteria > Chloroflexota > Anaerolineae > Fen-1058 > Fen-1058 > JAGOBP01. The sequence continues at coordinate 1,833 of JAGOBP010000614.1, read as the reverse complement.
CTTGATTGCATTGGGTGAGACGGGCTTGCCCGATGCCGCGCACGGTCTGGCGGAGCGCGTCCGAGCGGTCGGGTTGCGGTTGACGCGCCAGGCCGATCGGATCCGGCAGCGCGTCGATGATCTGCGGTTGCCCCTGCCGGACACCTATCGCCGCGCGGAACCGATCACGAAGGGCGCGACCGAACTGCGCGATCCGGTGGCGTGCGTGCGCAAGTTTGTGGAAGACCGCTCGGGCTGGCGCGAGTTGTTCGACTTCGTCACAGCCTATGAGCAATTCGTGGAGCAGAAGCGCGACGTGTCGTTTCAAGATTACGCCGCTGTGTTGGAGTATGCCCGCGCGTGTCCGCCCGTGTTTGACGGCGAGGCCGGACGCAAGGTCAAGACGCAGTTGGCCGAGTTTGACGCCGTGGTCGCGGCGCGCGAGATCATGCCCAAGTGGAAGACGCTGCAAGAAGCCGCGTTGGCCGTGATCGACCGGTATCGGCAGGTGTATCGCGCGGCGTATGAAGCGTGCGCGCAGGCGGTGGCGCAACTGCGCGGCGAGGTGGAAGCGTCGGCGGCCGTGACACGGCTGGATGGGGCGCGGCGCGCGCGCGTGCTGGAGACGCAGCTTGGCCCCAATTCCCCCTTGTTTTTAGGTACATTGAGCCGCACTGATACGGCGACTGATCTGCGGCGCGCGTCCGAACGACGCAAGGTGAGCGAATTGGATGCGCTGCGCCTGGCTGTGTCGGGTTACCGCGCGGCGATTTTCCAGCAGGCCGAGCAGGAGTGGCAGGCCCAACAGGCGGCCAGTCCCACGCCCTCGATTGAGCCCGCGCGGCCCGTCGAGCGCGTCTCGCTGCGAGCGAAGTTGGCGGGGCGGCGCTTTGTGTCGCGGGCTGAGTTCGAGGCGTTCTGGCAGAGCCTGGGGGCCGAAGTCGCTGCGAAGTTTGATGCGGGCCATGAAGTGGTCATCGATGAATAGTGGATCGGGCATGATTTCGGGTATAATGTGTAAAATACGTAAAATCAGTATCGATTGAGACGGGGAGGGCCAGATGCAAACGCTACAACGAGTTCGCAAAACGGATTTAGCGCGCAATACGCGCCAGGTGCTTAAGAATGTGCAACGCGGCCGGACGGCCATTATCGAAAGTCACGGCCAGCCGGAAGCCGCCATCGTCGACATCAGCGATTACCTGATCGTGCGCGCCGTGATGCGTTATTACGGCCAACGCCCCCCGATCGAGGTGGCGGCGGGTTTGACGGACGAGAAGGTGTCCAGTGTGGCCGATGAGCAAGAGCGCTACGATCTGGTCTTCGCGCATTATCTGGCGGAGGCGATTAGCCTGAGCCGCGCGGCTGAACTGTTGGGCTTGACGTGGCTTGATCTCCGCACGCGCTGTCTGCGATTGGACGTGCCATTGCATACGGCCCCCGCCACGCTGGATGAGGCCCGCGCCGATATGGATGTCGCGCTGAATCTGTCAAGCGCGGCTTAATCATGCCCACACTGGCTGTGTTGGACAACACCGTCTTGACCAACTTTGCGTTGGCCCAGCGCACGGAACTGGTGATGCAGGTGTGGCCGTCGGCCTGTACCACTGCGGCTGTACTGGCTGAATATCAGGCCGGCGCGATGATTGGCCGCGTGCCGCCGGGCGCGTGGTCAGCGCTGCCGATTGTCGCTTTGACCGAAGCGGAAGCGGCCTTTGAGGCCGGACTCACTCCGCGCCTGGGTGCAGGTGAACGAGCGTGTCTGGCCGTTGCCCACTTGCGCGCCGGGGTGCTCGTCAGCGACGATGGCGAGGCCCGCCTCATGGCGCAGCGGTTGGCGGTGCCGACGACAGG
>JAGOBP010000613.1 GCA_017999195.1 Thermoflexales bacterium | reverse complement strand
TTCAATGCCTCTGTCATCAACTCCGGTCGAACGTCGTCGCGCTTGGCCAAGGCCTCAAACTCATCCAAACGCCGCCGCGCCAAGTCCACTCGCAAGTTGACCTGATCCGCCCCAGAAGTCGTGGCAACAGAGATTTGTTCGGCCAAGCGTTTCACCGGATACAACGCGTCGCTGGGCAGACTGCTGGCCGAAGCGGTCACCAAACCGGTTCCGCCGATGAACAAGACGAAGCAGACCAGAGCAACCCAGCCCCAGCGCAGGCGCAATGATTTTGACGCAGGCCGCTGGGACGGACGAGGGGCAAGCGGGGCCTTGAATTGAACCGCGCGATTTAGCAGTTGTTGCTCAATCGCGCGGCGCTTCTCGGCATCCAATCCCGGAGGTCTGGGAAGTGTGCGGACTTGCGCCGCCGTTTGCAACAACGGCTCAAGCTGGGCGGCAACCTGAGGGTGCCGATTCAAACAATCCTCGACCGACATTTGGCCGGAAGCGACCGCCAAGAGGCACTCGTCTAGAATTTCATCAAAGTCAGTGAGATTCGGTGTCATGTAGTAATCGCGCCAATGCTTCCAGACCGCGCCGCTGTAAGGCTTTGACTGCGCCCTCCGTCTTGTTCATGATCTGCGCTATTTCAGCATTGCTCAGACCCTGCATAAATTTTAGAACAATGACCTGTTGTTGATCATCAGTCAGGTGCTGCACGCCGGCCGCCAGTCGGTTGCGCTGCAACACGTCGCCGCTGGCCACATCCTCGGCCGCCAGCCACTCCGGCAAATCATGATCATCGAAGGCAACCGTGGCCCGCCGCTGGGCGCGCCGCCAGTGATCAATCACGCGCGCCTGCGCAATCCGATAGAGCCACGCCACAAACGGCACACCGCGATCGTCAAACGCCGCCAGGCTCTCCAAGGCGCGTAAAAACACATCGGCCGTAATATCTTCGGCGGCCGGGGTATCATCGACCCGGCTCCGAATATATTGGTAGATTTGATCCACATGCCGATTGTACAATTCGCTGATCGCGGCCGGGTCATGTTGTTTCGCCTGCTCGATCAGTCGAACTTCATCGTCTAAGCGCACGATTGGTTATTCCTCTCGCCCCTATCGTGCACTTATTATACCGCAGGGAGCAAGCTAAAAGATACGGCTGGCTGGATTTGTGAAACGCTTCCGCCGCCGTGTCGAATTTGAACATAGTTCATACTTTAGATTTCGTCACTTACCGGGCGATTGAGCGGTATAGATAGTGATGGACATGATTGGATTTCTTTGACATGTTTGCGATCTCATCTGAATAAACTGGTTAAGACTCATGTGCTCACCGCTTGCCGGTACGCAACCCACCACTCTTAAACCTGCCAGCCTTGCTAAAAAGTGCTGGCGGGTTTCGCGTTGGGGCATGCGCCAACCTGCCGCAAACCCAACCGAGCGCGGACAGGCGCTGGTGGAGTTTGCGCTGGTGCTGATGTTTATCATCCTGCCGTTTACGTTTGTGTTGGTGGATGGGGCGATGCTGTTGTTTACCCTGGCGAATGTGTCGAATGCGGCGCGCGAAGGCGCGCGCGGGGGATCGATCTTTCAGGTGACCACCGCCCCCACGCCCGATCAGACGTTTAGCGCACAGGTCGCCGTGATCGATGCCGCGCGGCTGACTTTTGTGCAACAGTCGTCCCAGCAGATGCTGGGGCCGCTGGTGGCCTTCGATCAATGTGCCACAACGATCGGGTATAGTCCGACCACGCCAGTGATTGGCAATCCTTATCGCGAATTGGATTCGCTCACGGTGACGCTGGCCTGTCCACGCCGCTTGTTGTTTGGTCTGGTCAGCGCCGGCACAATTACCTTGACGGCGCAATCGACGATGCGCATTGAACCGGGTGGCGTGGCACCTGCACCATGAAGACGTTCTCATCTCGACGATCCGTTCAACTTCACCCCGAACGCCAGCACGGCCAATCGGCGGTGGAGATGGCCTTGGTGCTGCCGCTCCTGCTCGTTTTGTTGATGGGCATGATCATCGCCGTCTTCATGTTTTACTCGTACATTCAGGTCACTAATGCGGCGCGCGAAGGCGCCCGGGCCGGCTCAGTGTATCGCATCACCAGCACCGACACCGGTTACTCGCTTGCGACCACGGTGCAAAAAGCCATTTACGACCCGGGCGCGGGCACGTCGGCGCTGGGCTTTTTATCGCTGGATGCCGGTAGTTTTAACGTGTCGAGTGATGTCGCAATTACGCTGCTTAAGCCAGACGGTACCACCGGCGCAGTGAATGATCCGCGACCGGGCGATCGCTTGACGGTGCAAATCACGTATCGCTATACCGTACCGATCGTGGCGGTGGCGCTGCCGATGTTTCCGCAGCCGCTGGTGATCGTGCGCAGGGTCATGATGGAGATTCAATGATCGCCTCACAAGTTGACACGCAGAATGATCGGGAAACCGGGCAGGCCGCCGCCTTGATGGCGATTCTGCTGTTCATGGGCTTCGTGCTCTTCGCCTCACTCGCCATCGACGGCGCGATGACATATCTGGCCCGCCGCGATCTGCAAAATGTGGCCGACAGCGCCGCATTGGCGGCCTGTCGCATGATCGCGCAGAACGACACGACGACCACGCCGCTGGCCGCCGCTCAAAATGCCGTCACCGCCAATCTGGGCAGCTGGGCCGAATTTGTGGGCAGCAATCCGCCCGGCACCAACCTCGGCACAGGCGGCGGTCTGGTGAAGGGTGTCGAGATTGCCAATCCGCAGGTGCGCGTAGCCGTGCAGCGCGTGGTGCCCACCGTCTTGACGCAGTTCTTTGGCCGCGCTCCGTCGCCGATGATGGCGCAAGCGCGCTGCGATGTGCGC